>NZ_JAUBTK010000003.1:0-178909 GCF_036702455.1 Microcoleus sp. D2_18a_D3 | reverse complement strand
CGCGTCATTGGATTTCTCACCGGATGGTCCTGGATTTTACAGGCTTTATCTCTATCACATCTTTAAAAAAATGGTATAAGTCCAGGCTCAAGGATTTTTGAAATATTTTTTCAATTAACTACAGAGAACACAGAGAAACAGAAGAAAACGTGTTCGTAATTGATGAGATAACTGCTAGATTAGTGAGACTTAAACATTTTAGGATCCCAAACCCCCTCGCTCGCAATGGAAAGAGGTCGATGACCTAAAAATGCCTGAAACCCTTGGTATAAGTAGATTTATGCCCATTAGAGCTAAAAGTCTTTCTCTATCTGGGTTTGAAGCTATTTTGGCTTCAGTTTTTGTCTAAGTCCCGTTAGTGGCAAAATCATCGCCCGTTTTCCCGTTTCTCCATCCTCCTGTGCACCCTCTCTGCCTCTGCGGTTCCCCCCTACTTCATCTCATATCCAAACAAATTCGGATCGACTTCTCCCAAATTCAAATCTGCCAAACCGTACTCAGCCCAACGCCTTTCTACCATCGCCGCCACATTCGGATCGGACTCCAAAACTTCTCCCCATTCGTGATCCGTTTCCGGCGGCATCTTCGTAGTAGCATCAATCCCCATTCTGCCTCCCAAACCAATCTTTTCACTGGCAAAATCTAACGTATCAAAAGGCGTATTCGGCAGAATAAATACATCTCGAACCGGATCGACTTTAGAACTAATTGCCCACACTACTTGACGCGGGTCGCGAATGTTGATACTTTTATCGACAACAATCACAAACTTAGTGTAAGTAAACTGCGGTAATGCACTCCAAAATGCTAAAGCAGCCCTGCGCGCTTGACCGGGATATGCTTTATCGATCGAGATAATTGCCGCTTTATAACTCAGGGCTTCCATCGGTAAGAAGAAATCGACAATTTCCGATACTTGCTGCCGCAAAATAGGGGTATAAATACGGTTAAGCGCGATCGCCATCATTGCTTCTTCTTTCGGCGGCCGCCCGCTAAATGTGGTCAGATAAATCGGGTCTTTGCGGTGCGTCATGCAGTTGAATCGCACCAGCGGCGAATCTTCCAGGCCGCCGTAATAACCCATGTGATCGCCGAAGGGCCCGTCGGGCAGAACTTCACCGGGGGTAATCGTTCCTTCTAACACGATTTCCGAGTCCGCCGGTACTTCCAAATCTACTGTTTTGCACTTCGCCAACTGCACGCCGGAACCGCCGTAAAGTCCGGCAAATAACCATTCCGATAAATCTACAGGAATTGGCGTTGCTGCGGCGAGAATAATTAAAGGATCGACTCCAAGGGCGATCGCAACTTCCAACTTTTTACCAGCCTGCGCCGCTTTCCGCAAGTGCCGCGCCCCGCCCCGCACCGATAACCAGTGTACAGTCATCGTGTTTTTTGACTGCAACTGCAACCGATAAACCCCCACATTCGGCGTACCGGTTTCGCAATCTTTGGTAATTACCAAACCCAGGGTGATAATTTTGCCCGCATCTCCCGGATAAGGGCGAATCATCGGGATTTTGTTCAAATCCAGCCCTTCTCCCTCAAATACTACTTGCTGACAAGCTGGGAAAAAGTCGCGGCCCGGTTTGGCTTTCACTACGTCGAACAGGACTTTGCCGAATTCTATGGCTTGGGAAATCTTTTTCGGCGGTTTTGGCTGTTGCAGCATTCCCAGTTTTTTGCCGAGCTCTTCTAGTTCGATCGGCTTTTCCATGTTCATCGCCCAGCAAACGCGCTCTTCCGTACCCAAGAGGTTGATTGCAACGGGGAATTCGGCCCCTTTGACGTTTTCAAACAGCAATCCAGGGCCGCCTTTTTGCAGCATTTGGTTGGAAATTTCGGCAATTTCGAGGTCGGAATCGACTAAGGCGCTAATCCGGCGCAGTTGTCCCCGTTCTTCGAGTAGTTTTAGGAATCCCCGCAAGTCTCTAGCCATTTTTTTTAAGAATTGTTAACGTTCTTTTGTTATTATGAGCCGATCGACTGCCACAAGTTACTCCTGAACCGCTTAAAGAATATCTATTTAACGAACCGCGAAGACGCCAAGGGCGCGTTCGGCGAAGCCGTTCCCGTTCCCCGCAGGGGTTCCCGAAGGGTAGGGTAGGAAGAGAAAGAAGAAGATAGGTAATGCCTTGTTCGGTTCGGGAGTAGGCTGCATAATGGGTTAATGAAATGTCCTCGATGCGAATCTGACCAAGTTCGTAAAAACGGCCGTCCCAACGGTCATCAGCGGTATCTTTGCAAAGCTTGCCGCAAACAATTTTTTGATGCCGCCGGCCCGGACTCTTTAAATCGCAAATGCACCGAAACACGGTTAACCGAAGCTATCCCGAAGGAAATCGCCCCTGCAACCACCACAGAGTCCGGCGGGATTGCGATTTTGCTGTTAGATGCCGAAAATCTGAAACTTAAGGTTCATACAGAACAATTCTTAGCCGATTTGTGCGACTATCCCCTGCAAGTTAAAATTGCTTTTGCTAACTGGAAAAACCCGAGTATGGGCAAGTTGGATGCTGAACTTTATGATCGCGGTTACGAACTAATTCACGTTCCGGGCGGTGCTAATAGTGCTGATGGTAAAATGATTGCTTTTGGCGCTGCTATTTTATATCGATATCGGGATGTGCGACAAGTTTTTGTCTGTTCTTCGGATGGTTTGTTAAATCATCTTTGCAATCAGTTGCAAAATCAGGGATTGACTGTGTTTCGGGTGCGGCGGCAAAATTCGGTTTTGTCTGTTGAAAATACTCTGACTGGTGATAATCATCACTATTCTTGTGAGAGGGAAATGGAAATCCCTAGTTTTGAAGAATTGGCTAATCAAGCTGCTGAGTTGTTGAAGGCTGAACACAAATCTATTGAGGAGCGAATCGCTCGTTTTTCTACTGTGGCTGAGCTTTTTCAAGAGCGCCGGACTGTTGTTTTCAATTCTACAACTTCCCCTGCTGCTGCACTGTCGGAGTCAGCACAAAACGAAGTTAGCCCGGTGCTTGAAGCATCTTTGGCGACCGTTGCTGTCAATCAAAACGTTGCTGAGCCAAATTTACCCGAAATAATACCTGGTCTCTATTCAAATGCTATTGAGTCGCTGGATGTTTTAAAAACTATACTTGTAGAAATAATTGAAGATGCAAAAATTGAGTTAAAACAGGATGCTATTCCTGTGGTCAAAATTAAGAAAGATTTTTTGGCTAAGTATCAATGTCATGCTGATTTAGTTGTGAAAAAGTTTCTGGATAAAAAATCCAGTTTAATCAAATATTTGCAGTCGGAGTCTGGGGTTTTTCAAGTAAAATTAATCGATCAGCAACATCAAGTGGCGATCGCCAAAAAATCCTCCACTTCAAAAACTCATTCCTCTGCTGCCCTGGAAGCATCTCTCGTCAAAATTATTAGAGGATTAACTGCTCAATCTCCCGGTAGTTATATTGCGATTAACCAGGTTGCCAGCGAATTTAATAAGTTATACAATCAACCAATTAGTAAAAAACTGCAATCGCTGAATTTGGGCAGCAAGGTGATTGATTTTTTGCAGTCATGCCAAACTTTTAAAGTTAAAAAAAATGGTAAGAATTATCAAGTGGCGATCGCACAGTCAGCTCCCTGACTTATTTAAGAAATCAGGTTTCGGAGTCTTCGGTATGAAAATTTAATCTATTATTAACCATAATTTAAACAAAGCTTATTCTCTTTTTATTTAATCTCTTGTTAACCAAAATTTAAAACAAACTTATTCTTTTATATCCCTTTCCTTGAGGGTTTCAGTCTATCCTATGGAGGAGATTTGCAAAGTCTGCTATTAAGGGAGAGGAGGAATATGAATTTTTTCACAGGACGTTGGCGACGTAGTTTTATAGTGACACTTGCAGCAGCAGCATTTTCACTCTCGTTGATTAGTTCTGCTGTAGCAGCCGTCACACTAAACGGTACGGGAGCAACTTTCCCTAAACCTCTTTACGATCGCTACTTCTCTCAAATGAGAAGTGCCAATCAAATTACTGTAAACTACCAAGGAACTGGTAGCGGTGCTGGCATCAAAGCATTAATTACAGGCACTGTTGATTTCGCAGGCAGCGACGCGCTGATGACTGCTGCACAAATAGCCGAAGTAAAGCGGGGTGTAATAGCTGTTCCGACTGCTGGCGGCGCTGTTGCAGTTGTCTACAACTTGCCCGGAGTGACAAATCTGAGGCTAACTAACGAGGCCATGAGAGGCATATTTGAAGGCAAAATTACTCGCTGGAACGATCCTAAAATAGCGGGAATTTCTGGACAAGCTAAAGGCTTGCCAAATACTCCAATTCGAGTAGCTGTACGCGCAGATAGCAGCGGTACAACCTTTATTTTTGCTAACCACTTGCAGGCAACTGGTAGCAGCATCAAAGCTGCCGCTCAGCCGAGTTGGCCCGGAAGCCCTGTCAGCGGTCAAGGAAACCCCGGCGTAGCTGCTTTGGTGAAGAATACAGCGGGTGCGATCGGCTACGTTCAAGATACTTTTGCTCGGCAAAACAATCTCCAAACAGCGTTTATTCAAAATAAAGCTGGTAGGTTTGTAGATCCTAGCTTGGCTGAAGCAGAGAAAGCTTTAGCAGGGGAAACATTCCCCGCAGACTTCCGCTTAGTAGAAGGCAATCCTAACGACGGTTATCCGATTGTTGGTTTGACTTGGCTGTTAATCTACAAACAGTATCCTGCTGCGAAAGCAGAGGCTATTAAAAAGATGGTTAATTGGGTGATGACTACAGGCCAAGGTATCAACACACAGTTAGAGTTTACTCGAATTCCTTCAGCTACAGCTCAAAAGGTGGTTCAAACAGTTAATCAGAGCGTGGTTGCTAGAGGTTAATTCTGGCGATCGCACGGGGTTATGAGTTGGCGAGTTAAATGTATGACGTATGACTCAAAATTCATAAATTATCAGGTTAATGTGCGCTAGATTTACTGTGTAAGGTGCGAAGCGCGTACCTTACACACCAGGTATGCAACGCGCACCCAGCCCATTAGAATTCCTCGTGTTTCAAGCAAAGATTTCACTTTTTACGCAATAATTCCGGTATGACCAATTTTTCCAAAAAACCGAAAATATCAACTCGGAAACCGACAGAAATAAACACAGAAGTAGATTTGACAGATACTACTGGTGAAGGTCTATGGATGGAGTCAGGATTTACACTATTTGTATGGGGTTTTTCCCTAGCGACAGCGGGTACGCTGTTCTTGATGAGTGCGGTAATTTTTAAAGATGCTTGGCCTGCTATTAGCAATTTTGGACTCTCCTTTTTGTGGAATCCCAAGTGGGATATCGGCGAGTTGAAGTTTGGGGCTTTGCCGTTTATTTACGGTACTGTTATTAGTTCTGCGATCGGCATAATCATCGCACTTCCTTTAGGGCTGTCAGTAGCTATAGTTACTAGCGAGAACTTCTTACCCGTTTGGGTGCGATCGCCCTTGGGATTCCTGGTTGAATTAATCTCGGCTATTCCCAGCGTAATAGTTGGCCTTTGGGGAATATTTGTTTTGATTCCCTTTTTGTTGCCATTGCAGCAGTCATTGTTCGATAAATTCAGTTGGTTTCCCCTGTTCAGCAGCGAACCTTTAGGCCCCGGAATGCTGCCCGCTGGAATCCTTTTATCGATTATGATTCTGCCCACAGTAGCGGCCATCAGCCGCGATGTATTGATGTCAGTTCCAGTTGATTTGCGAAGTGCTTCCATGTCCCTCGGTGCCACCCGCTGGGAAACTATATTTAAGCTGTTATTACCAGCGGCTAGTTCAGGAATTATCGGGGCTACTATCTTGGCATTGGGACGCGCTTTAGGCGAAACAATGGCCGTCACAATGGTGATTGGCAACTCGATTCAAATTAACCCATCGCTGCTAGCTCCCAGCTACTCAATTCCTGCTGTTTTGGCAAGTCAATTTCGGGAAGCTGTCGAACCGCTGCACACCGGCGCTTTGATGTATTTAGCCTTAATTCTATTTGTCATCACTCTGTTGGTAAATGCGATCGCAGTATTGTTAGTTCAGCTAATTGGGGCCAAGAAAGCTAAAACTTAACATCATCGAAAGCAATTTGATCGCAAGCCGCGCCGCCGGATTTATCCGCTGGTTTAATCTCAAATATCAAAGCTAAAATCCCATGACTCAAGCACAAAATTCAAACAGTATTCTGGATGCAGAAATCAACAACCCCCTGTCCCTAAGCCGAACTTTTTTCAGCCGGGGAATGACAGTTATCGCTTTCGCTCTGACAGCTCTCGCCCTGCTCCCTTTGTTTGCTATTTTATACAAAATATTGGGGGAAGGACTTACACATTTGAGCTGGGAAGTGCTAGTATCTCTGCCCGCACCCGTCGGAGTTGAAGACCAGCCCAACGGCTTTGCCAATGCGATTCTCGGCACTGCTTTAATGGTAGGAATTGCGACATTAATCAGCGTACCCATAGGCGTAATGACCGGAATATTTTTGTCTGAGTTTGGTAGAGAAAACAAAGCGATGGCTAATAGTATTCGCTTTATCACCGTCATTCTTAGCAGCGTTCCCTCGATCGTAGTTGGCGTTTTTTCCTACGCCCTAATTGTCGTTACAACCAAAGCATTTTCATCATTAGCAGGCGGTTTTGCCCTCGGCATCATCATGCTTCCAGTTGTTGCTCTGACAACAGAACAAGCATTAAAATTAGTGCCTACTTCTTACCGCCTCGCTTCTGCTGGTTTGGGAGGCGGACGCTTTCAAACTATGTTTCGCATTATCATACCCTCAGCACTTCCAACTATTACCACAGGTATTTTACTCGCTGCTTCCCGGGCCGCCGGCGAAACCGCCCCGCTGATTGTAACTGCCTTGTCGAGTCAATTTTGGCCTCCTTTAGTTGATAAATTGGGCGAAATAATGCAGTCTCCCATAGGTGCAGAAACCATTTCAAAACTAAAAGAAATTCCCGAAACACTGCTGACTCCGACTCCTTCTATGTCGGTATTAATATATAGCTACGCCAGCTCTCCTTACAAGGAGCAGAACGAATTGGCGTGGACTGCTGCCTCTGTCCTTTTGGGCATGGTTTTGATTGCTAGCGTCGCATCCCGTACAGTAACTCGGAAACGCTTGCAAAACCGATAAATCAATAACTAAAGTGCATCTCTCAGTCAAATATTAACAATATAACCCGCAAATAATGAAACCTAAAGCTAACTTGAACTCCGAAAACTATACAGCTCAATTCCTAGACGATCCCACCCCGGAAATAGACCCCAATGCAATGCCAGCACTGCGGATTCAGGACTTGAGTTTTTATTACGGAAATCACAAAGTATTAGAAAATTTATCAATGAATATCCCTCACCCGCAAATTACGGCGATTATTGGCCCTTCAGGTTGCGGCAAATCTACGTTTCTCAAAGCTCTCAACCGGATTGGCGAATTGGAGGGAAAAGTTAAAATAAAAGGAAGAGTAGAGTTTTTTGGACAGGATATTTACAGCCCGAAAGTAAACATTAATAGTTTGCGTCGGCAAATTGGGATGGTGTTTCAAAGGCCGAATCCGTTTCCGCTGAGCATCTACGATAATATTGCTTACGGGGTGAGGATTTTTGGTCGCAAAAGCAAAGCAGAATTAGATGAAATTGTGGAATCTGCACTTAAAAGTGCGGCGCTTTGGAATGAAGTCAAAGACGATTTGAATAAATCGGCTCAGGGGATTTCGGGGGGACAGCAGCAGCGACTTTGTATTGCTCGCGCTTTGGCTGTGAAGCCAAAAATTTTGCTGATGGATGAACCTTGTTCTGCTCTAGATCCGATTTCTACGATGAAGATTGAGGAGTTGTTTCAGACTCTGCGGCAGCAGTTAACAGTTGTAATTGTGACCCATAATATGCAGCAGGCGGCTCGCGTTTCTGATTACACGGCTTTCTTTAATACTGATGAAAGCCGCATCGGCCACATGGTGGAATTTGGGCCTACAAGTAAGATTTTTACTTCTGCGGGCAATTCGAGTACGAGAGATTACATTCAAGGCCGTTTCGGTTAATACCAGGGTGTTTTGCTTTCTCTCAGTCGCTATATTCCGACAGGGGCTTAAGCCTCTGTCTCACAGTTAACCTCTTAAGAAAACTCTGAAATAGTAATATTTGACTTACTGTTAACTGAGATTGGGCAACATTCTCAATAAATATTTCAGTCCTCCTAGCTGGGGACTTGATTTTTGAGGCGGGGGTTTAAGCCCCTGCCGGAATTATTGCAAATATTACTCGATGTAACCTAATATCAGTATGGCACTGAACAGAAAACCGCTATATTTATGTCTTCACCGCTTCTGAAGCGAGAGTTAGGTGTTTTCGGCGCAACTCTCATGGGCCTGGGCTCAATCCTCGGTACCGGAGTATTTGTGAGTATCGGCATTGCAGCGGAAGTTGCTGGGCCGGGAGTGATTTTGGCTGTGGGTATTGCGGCTTTAGTTGCTGTTTGCAATGGCCTTAGCAGCGCTCAATTAGCGGCAAATCATCCTGTTAGCGGCGGTACTTATGAATATGGCTACAAATATCTCAATCCTTGGCTGGGTTTCACTGCCGGCTGGATGTTTCTGTTGGCGAAAACGGCTTCTGCGGCTACTGCTGCTTTAGGTTTTGCGGGGTATTTTTTAAATGCAGTTGGTGTAGCCGATCGCACTTACCTGATCCTAACAGCTTTAGGATCCGTCGCCACCCTCACTTTAATTGTATTGACGGGAATTAGGCGATCGAATATTGCCAATACAGTCACAGTCTCAGTTACACTCCTATCCTTAGCGGTGTTTGTTGCTGTCGGTTTGCCAGAGGTAAGGTGGTCCATGCCCGCGCTACAGAATGATAGCTCGATCGGCTCCATCCTGCAGGCCACCGCCCTGATGTTTGTCGCTTATAGCGGTTACGCCCGCATCACCACAATGAGCGAGGAAGTGCGGGAACCGAGGGAAACCATTCCCAAAGCCATAATTTTAACTTTGGGGCTGACAATGCTGCTTTACGTGGCGGTAGCAATAGTTGTCGCGGGCGCGGGGGAACCCGATAAATTGTCTTTACAACCAGGCGGTACGGTTGCACCCCTGGAAGTCATCGCCCGCAGTTTCCCAATTCCAGGAGTTTCTCAACTGCTAGCCGTCGGTGCAATTACCGCTATGTTGGGAGTCTTGCTGAACTTAATTTTAGGGCTGTCGCGCGTCTGGCTGGCGATGGGGCGGCGTCGGGATATGCCAAGAGTCTTGGCGTGGCTGAATCCAGAGGGGACAACTCCCTACGTGGCTGTGGTAGTTGTCGAAGTTACGATCGCACTTTTAATCCTCCTCGGCGATGTCAAAACCACTTGGTCCTTCAGTGCTTTTAGTGTTTTGATATACTACGCTATCACCAACCTTGCGGCGCTGCAACTTTCCCCCGCCGAAAGGCTTTATCCGCAGTGGTTGGCTTGGGTGGGTTTGGGGAATTGTCTGTTTCTGGCTTTCTGGGTGGAGAGGGAAATTTGGCTGACAGGATTGGCATTAATTGCCGCCGGTTTAATTTGGCGGGCGATCGTCCGACTCCCGGCGAGAAACTAGAATTGTGATAAATTGAAACAGCATCCCGCATTGTAGAGGGCCATGCCCGATCGAACTCCCGAGCTTGCGACTCAAGAATCTCTCGCATTCAGCGCCATCAGTCGCTATATCGCTCAAACACTAATTACCATTCAGGAACAGCATCCCGAATGGATAGCTGAAAAATACAGGAACACCCCCTGGGCAAAACCTACTTTTCAGTCAGTTTTGATTGCAAAATTGACAAAAAGTTTCAGAGTAGCCAGCGATACAGATTCCCTGCTGCTGACAGCGAAAAAATACCTACAAATTATCCTGGTTCCAGAATTCGTTAATTCACCTCACTTCAGCAAATTATGGGCGAAAATTCAGCAGCTAGCCCAATCTCAAACAGCACCAGCTACATCACAAAACTCTGTTTCCTCAGAACCTCCAACTCCAATAGCCAATCCACCAGCCCCCCTTCCTCTCGGCATTGCTATCTTGCTGCTAGATGTCGAAAACTTGCAACTCAACATCGAAACCGAAAAATTCCTAGAGGGAATTTGCCACTATCCCATCCAAATCAAAGTAGCCTTTGCCAACTGGCGCAGCATGGGCAAGAAAGATGCCGAATTTCACCAGCGCGGCTATCAACTAATTCACGTCCCCCCCGGCAAAGACAGCGCCGACTTAAAAATGGCTACAGTCGGCGCCTCGATTTTCGTACATTATCCCACAGCCAAAGAGATTTTTGTCTGTTCGTCCGATCGCGCCCTCACTCACCTCAGCAATACACTGCAAGCCCACGGATTAACCGTATTTCAAGTCCGCAAACAAATAGATAAAATCATAGTTTTAAACAGCAAAACCGGACAAGTGGAAACCCATTCCCTCGTCACCACACCGGAAATAACACCCCTAGAACAATTAGTTATTCAGCTAAAAGAATTAATCAAAAAAGAGCAAAAACGCACATCAACTCAGTGGATCAAACTTTCTACTGTTTCAGCTTTATTTAAGGAAAATTACGGCTTAGTCCTAAATCAAGTTGTTTCTCATCATTTGCTCGGCACTAAAACCAGGGATCTCTTTCTCAAATATCCCACCGATTTTGCCCTCCACAAACCCTCCGAAACTTCTCAAACTTATGTCACTCTTTTTGAAGTGAGATTATCGCCTCCACCGCCAATACTTAACCAAGAAAATCTGAATAACCACCAGGCAGCACCTGCCACCTTGACAGATATTAATTCTCTGGAAGACTTGGAAAGAGCTCTTGTCAAAATCGTTGGCGAGTTAACCGGCAACTCTCCTGAAAATTCTGTATTTCTCTCCAATGTAGGCAGCGAATTTCACCGACAATACGGCAAACAAATTACCCAAATAATTAAAGATTTTAATCTCGGTAGGAAATTTACTAAATTTTTGCAATCCTGCGCTTCTCTCCAGCTAAAAAAAGCCGAAAAAGGCTGGCAAGTTTCCCTCAATTAATTAAAAATTAAAATATATAGCCTTTCTCAGTAACATGAGGTGTTCTTGGGCATTGACCAAACAGGGCATTGGGCATTGAAAGAGTACCTTACTTTCCTGAGAACCCCTATGTAAACGTCCCATTACAACTCACATATTGCACCATTCTCAGGAACAGGCTTTTCGGCCTGTTCCACAAAGAGTGAATTTTCTTGTGGAACAGGCCGAAAAGCCTGTTCATACAAAGCTTATTGAGAATGGTGCAACATCTCCCATTACTAGCAACTTGAGTTATTATACAATCTGGACGTAAAGAAATGTAAAGGGATATGCAGGACAAAGTTGTGGTTGTGGTGGGTGCGACTGGCGGCATCGGTTCAGCAGTGGCCCGCAAACTCGCTGATGCGGGTGTGCGGCTAGTGCTCGCCGCCAGAGACAGCAGTAAATTAGACACTTTAGCTAGCGAACTTTCAACAACAGAGGTACTGTGCGTGCCCACAGATATCACCGATTTGCAGCAAGTTGAGACGCTGATGCACAAAGCTGCGACGCATTTCGGACAAATTGATGCCCTCGTAAACGCCGCCGGTGCCGGAATTCTCAAGCAGTGGAACAAGTTAGAACCCGCTGATTTAGATGCAATGCTTGACTTGAACTTAAAAGGCAGTTTTTACACGTCTCAAGCAGCGGCGAATGTGATGAAAGAGCGCAAATCCGGTCACATTTGCAATGTCATCGGGATTTTGGGCAAGCATTCGATGGCGATGGGAACGGCTTATTGCGCTTCAAAGTTTGGGGTAGTTGGTTTCAGCAAGTGCATGGCAGATGAGCTGCGACGCTACGGCATTAAGTTTACGCTATTCTATTTTGGCGGGGTGGATTCTCCGTTTTGGGATAATGTGAGTTTGAAGGTAGACAGGTCAAAAATGCTGACTACTGAAACTGCTGCAAATGCGATTATGTTTGCTCTTTCGGCTGACCCGCAAGCTGTGCCGATGGAGATTAATATTCAGCCGGAAAGTCATTTGTTTTTTTAGCGATTGAGGAGTGATTTGAAGGCAGAAAGCAGCGGAATCTGAAGGCAATAAAAATTATGATATTTTTAGGTTTGAGAATTTGTACAGCACTTAATTATGTAGGTGCACGGGCTGGTGCACCTTACCCCTATAAGTAGCGCGTCAAACCATTTTTTTGCCTTAGTCCTATTGGCGAAGGCCTAGCGGTCAAACCTCAGTTATCGCAGAACCGGGTTTCTTTTAAGTGCCGACTTATTTCTACCTTCAGAGGGAGCTAGAATATTCAATTTTTAGGTTATTATTAAGTGGGCGCGCAATAAAAAGTATGAAAAATATCCATTACTCAATTCCTCCGTTGCAATTTCGCCTTGAAAATCAGCAGATTTTCCCTTTTTCAGTTTCCATTTTCAATTATTGATTATGGAGTTCGATCGCATTCACTTCTACGTTGAAAATGCTAAAATATCCCGCGACTGGTTTGTCAGCCGCTTAGGCTTTCAATCAACGGCAGGTTATGCCAACAGCCACACTCAAACTGAAGTTGTCAGCAGCGGCAATGTATCTTTTGTTTTATCTTCGCCCCTGACACCCGCTAGTCCCGCTGCTACTTGGTTGAAGTTTCACCCTCCAGGGATTGCCGATGTGGGTTTTCGGGTAAAAAATATCGAATTAGCGGTAGCTAGAGCGGCTGCGGCAGGCGCTAAAATCCTGGAACCGATTCAAGAAGACCTAAACGAAAGAGGCTATTTTAAGCGGGCAAAAATCGCTGGTTGGGGAGATTTAAGCCACACGCTCGTTGAGCGCATTGGCGGCCATTCACTGCTATCGGCTTCTCCTAAGTTGCCGATGTTTACCCTAATCGACCATGTAGTGTTAAATGTTGAATCTGGCGATTTGTCAACTGCTGTTAGTTGGTATCAAAAAATATTAGGTTTTCAACCGCAGCAAAATTTTGACATTCAGACTGAGAAATCGGCTTTGCGGAGCCAAGTTATGGTGCACGCTGAAGGTGGGGTGCAATTCCCGATTAATGAACCCGCATCAGCTAATTCTCAAATTCAAGAGTTTTTGAGTGCAAATCGGGGGCCGGGTATTCAGCACATGGCTTTGCAAACTAATAATATTGTGGGGGTTGTTGCCGATTTGCGATCGCGCGGTTTGCCTTTTCTGCCTGTTCCTCCAACATACTACTCGGAATTGCAGCAGCGACAAAACTATTTACCCGCAGATTGGCAATCAATTGCAGCTTGTCAAGTTTTGGCAGATTGGCAAGAAGATACTCCCGCAGCGATGCTGCTGCAAATATTTACCCAGCCAATTTTTGCAGAACCGACTTTCTTTTTCGAGATTATTGAGCGCCGAGTTAGTTTAGTTAACGGCACACCGGTGCAAGCTGGAGGTTTTGGGGCAGGGAATTTTCGAGCTTTGTTTGAGGCAATTGAACGCGAACAAATGAAGAGGGGAAGTTTGATAGATGATTGACAAAACTTCCACTTTTTAGCTCATACAGCCGTGTTAATTAGCACTGTGATATCTTTCCACCCGTAGGCAATTTCTTTGAGTGCAACTCCGGCTCTACTTGTCTGCTGTTCGTCTACTTTTTCACCTCCTAATAATTCATAAAACCTATAGGCTGAATTGTCTCCTAGTACCCAAACTAGCATCGAGTTCAAACTTAATTTTGCCAATTTTGTCGCAACTGTTCTCACGAGTTGCCGTCCGATTCCTTGACGCTGATATTCCTCCAAAATATAGATGGCAAATAATTCTCCTTTATATATATATTTGCCCGTGCGCTCGCAACCACCGGTAGCAAAACCCACAATTTCTCCCGATTCATTCTCAGCAACGCACACAAAATTTTTACTGTTTTCTGCGTTCACCAGGATTTCTTGCCAATTGCTTTCTCGCTTTTCATAGGATAACTGTGCGAGGTAATCTGCTGGTACAATTTCCCGGTAAGCTGTCCGCCAAGTATCTAGATTAACTCGTGCGATTGCAGGTGCGTCAGCGATTTTAGCTTCTCTCACAATCATCAGAAAATACTCCTTTCCCGTCCTGAAATTCTATTTTCAAGTCTAGGCAAACTATACGATCGCGCCCTTCTAGTTTAGCTCGATACAGCGCTCGATCGGCCTGTCCAATTAACCCCTCTATCGATAAACCAGCACCAGGTACAGTAGTAGCGCTCCCCATACTGAGAGTTATAAACTTACTTACCTTGGAAGCAGCATGAAAAATTGTCGCCGCTTTCAAATCGCTGCGAATTGATTCAGCTATCCGTATTGCTCCCTGCACATCAGTTCGCGGCAAAATTACCGCAAATTCTTCGCCGCCGTACCGGGCGGCTAAATCTCCTGCCCGCTGAGCGTTGTTAGCTAAAATCTCGGCCACTTTTTTTAAACATTCGTCGCCTCCTTGATGGCCGTAATGATCGTTGTAAAGTTTGAAAAAATCGATATCGCACAAAATTAAAGACAGCGACTCTTTTTCTCGCTCCATCAACTGCCATTCTAACTCCAATTTTTTGTCAAAACAGCGGCGATTGGGAATTTGAGTCAATCCATCCACCGAAGCGAGCCGCTGCAATTCCATGTTAGCTGCTTGTAATTCTAATTTGGCTTGTTCTAAAGCTAAATTTTGCCGAGCTAATTCTTCACTTTGCCGTTTTTCTTGTTCATACAAAAATCGGATTGAAGCTTCAGCTTCGTACAATTCTTGCTCTGCATATTTGCGCTTGACAAATTCTCCTAATTGAGAACTGACCACAGCTATTATTTGAAGTAAATCTTGATCGGGCGGCAGTTCTTCCCGGCAAAAAAAAGTCATTACTCCTACAACTTGGCCCCTAGCGTGAATGGGGAAACCGAATCCCGATCGCAGTCCCGCTTCCTCTGCCAAGTGCGATCGCACGAAATTGCGATCGCCCACAAGATCAGTAATCCACTGCGGAGAACCGCTCTTGGAAACTGCTCCGGGTAAACCCTCACCCGCCGCCAAAGTAATCGGCTCGTTGTTTTCGGCAAACTCCCTAACTTCCTCCGCCGCCTGCCAAACTACCACCCGCCGCCAACAACGAGTTTCCTCGATCGGACAGCAAAGTGGCAGGCACCAAAGCGACTCTTTTTCAGATTTTATTTCCCCAGCCCATCTAGTTTCTTTCTCCGCCTCTGCAGGCGTCCAAAGTTCGCCAAGATCCCACCCAAAACTTTGGCAAATAGCTTGCAAAATTCTCGGAGTTGCATTATCTAGAGAACTTGATTCTGATAGGATATGAGTAACAGCATACTGTGCTTCTTGACACTTTTTTATGCGTTGTTGCTTGGTAATGTCTTTGCCGATATAAACAAAATCTTGTATAACCTCGCTATCTGCATCCGGGCTTCCTGTGCTTGTCTCAAAACTAGAGCATGAAAACGCAACAATCAGCTTTAAACCTATTTTCGTTTGGCAAGCTACTTTTACTTGAGGCCAATATTCGCTTTTAAGTGCAGGAGGTAGCTGGCTGACTTTGCGTAACAATTCCTCCTCAGCCGTAATCATGGATATAGATTGGCCGATTAATTCCGATTCGGTATATCCAAATAATTGCTGTGCAGCTTGATTCACTTTTTTGATTTGGCCCGATGTTCCTGTTACGAACAAAACATCCCCTAGGGAATTAATAATTTTGTCAATATAATCGCCAGCCGCAGCTAAGTTATCGCCTTTAATACTTGTTTTATTGGCAGCATGAACGATGGTTGGCGGAGATCCAATACTATCTGTCACATCTTCGCATAAAATAATCAATCTGTCAGCAGTGGCTTGTCCCTTACAACCAAAAATGTACAAATTTAGATACAAATAAGAGCCGTCTTTGAGAACTCTGCTAATTGATTTTAACTGAAAGTCTTGCTGTCGTTCTTCAATAATATCTTCAAGGATTCCTTCAATTCCAATCAGTTCAGGAAAACTATCGCGCACGTCTTTTCCTTCGCCTACTTCCTCATGAATGTAGGCAAAATCTTGCACTTTCAAAGATATTTCTTGAATCTTGAGTTCGCGATCGACTGTGAGGTATTCAATCCTGCGTAAGGATAACAGCTTATAAAGAAGAATATTAATACTTCTGGGGCTGCTCTCTACAGTTAATGTTGGAAGGATCTCGTTATTGTAGAGCATCTCTCTCAAAGGTTAGCCGGTAAAGTTAGATCAATTCCGGTTGCACCGGAATGATTGTTGACTGTTGACTGTTGACTGTAGAAGGAGGGGTGGAAAAACAGAATGGTTGAGTGTTAACTGTTGACTCGATTTTAGGATGCCGATGCAACCGGAAACGATATTAGTTGTTGTTTGGCTGCTATTTATCATGGGAATTTTTATACTGGCTGATGTCATCACCTGTTACCGCTAGCTAATTTATGCAAACATTACACTTTGGATTATCCAAGCATTTTTTTGCTTGTTTAAAAAATGGGGCCAAATATTAATTGAACCCACTTTTTTTGAGAAAGCGCAGTCAAAATCAGCCTCGATTGAGGTAGAGATTTATGAACAATATGTAGCTGTTTACACTATTTGTGCGGCACATTTTAATTTTAAATTCCCCGATATGGCTGACAACCGCTCAAGTTGAGGAACAGCACAGTTTAATTCAAATGTTTGCTTTAATTAGCACCATTCCTATAGACCTTACCTCCCCAGGGTATTTGTGTCAATTTTTGTAAAGAAAGTGTTACCTTTAAATGATATAGTATCGAAGGATTTGTATAAAAGCTTAAAAATACTCTGCTAAATGCTGAGACTTATTACCGACTTTGACGGCCCGATCATGGACGTGTCCGATCGCTACTACCGAGTTTACCAGTATTGTCTGGCCGAGACTCAACGTGAGGGGCAACCAGTGCGCGAACTCCCCAAGGCAGAGTTTTGGGACATGAAGCGCGCGCGGGTTCCCGAAACCGAAATCGCCATCCTCTCAGGATTAGACGCAGCCCAAGCCCGCGATTTTGCCCAGAAACGCCGTCAAACCGTCCACACCCTACCCTACATGATTTACGATCAACCAGTTCCCACCGCTGTCGAAACTCTCGAAAAGGTGCAGCGCGCTGGAGTAGACTTAGCGGTGATGACCATGCGCCGCGTTAGGGAACTAGATGAAGCCTTCAACCGCTGCAATTTAGGGCAATTTTTCCCAGAAAACCGCCGCTATTGCCTCCCCAACGATTACGTTAAAACCGGGGATGTGAAAGATAAGCCCCTGTTGATGGCAAGAGCTCTGGCCGAACTGCCGCCGGCTTCTGACACTTGGATGGTTGGCGATACGGAGGCGGATATTATATCAGCAAAAACGCACGGTGTCAAGGTAATTGGTGTTTTGTGCGGAATTCGCGATCGCACCCAACTAGAAATGCACCAACCGGATTTAATTGCTAACAATTTGAGTGAAGCAGTTGAGATTATTTTAGATAGTCAGTAGTCATTAGTCATTAGTCATTAGTCATTAGTCATTAGTCCTCAATTCCCCAGTCATTAGTCAACAGTCAACAGTCAACAATTCCCCAGTCATCAATCAACAGTCAACAGTCAACAGTCAACAATTCCCCAGTCATTAGTCATTAGTCATTAGTTATTAATTGTTAGCTGATGTTATTTATCAGAGGTCTTGATTTCACAGTTATTAGTTGTTGGCTGCTGACTAATGAATGCTGACTAATGACTGCTGACTAATAACTGCTGACTAATGACTGCTGACTATCGCAGAAAACCGCTGACCAGCCACAGAATTAAAAACGTAAACAAAGCGATAAATTTCTCTGTTGTTATAAATGCCGGACTGACCAAAGAACCCAAAAAGCCTCCCAGCAACAAGCCTATAACCAAGCCAGCCACAGTCAGCAGCACAGCCCGACCAAATTTTTGTTCCTTGCGATTAACAAAATAAAGACAAGAGCCGACCCCAAGAGCCAGAGTCAACTGTAGTAAACCATCATTAGCCGCCGGATAAATACTCAGTCCGCCTAACCCCACATACACCCCAGCCGGCCACAAAATGTCCGATCGACTAGGAGTATCGATTAACCGCTGCAACCAAGCTGGGCTGCCACTAGGAGGAGACGGAGTAAAGCTTGGGGGTGGGGGAGTCAGCCGTTCGGGAAAGCGGATGCGTTCGGGTACTTTAATTTTCCCTTCCTGTCGCTGCCGCAGGCGATCCATGAGGATCGCATCGTAAGCTGCTTCGATCAATTCCAAACGTTTCTTGTCACCGCTGTACTGCTCGCCTAGGCGCGTGCGGGCCTCTTGCACTTCATCAAAGGAAGCATCTTCATCGACTTCAAGAAGTTGATAGGGAGTTGGCTCACTCATGGTAATAACCCGCTGAAGACTCTCGTTATAGAGCAATCTTAACAAGAGAGGAAAGCGGGGCGGGAGCTCTGCCGCTTTCCCAAAAGTTTTGCTGCTAGTTTTTGGTGCTTTAAAACAGGAACCAGCAAACCTTACGAAAATAGAAACTAGAAGGCATTTGGCATTCGTAAATAAAAAATAATGAATCCAAAGATTTTTATTTTTATCTTGGCCGTCTAAAATTTTACCTTCTGCCAAATGCCCTCAGAAGGGACTTGTCCCGCAGGCACTCACAATTCCCGACCACTGGACTTTTTTAAGTTGATCGCGGCGGTAGGAAAAAAAGCGAGTCGAGTCAGAATAAGTACAGAAAGGAGCGATCGCCACTTGAGAAAGATCGATTCCCAACTGCTGCAATTGCAGAGCATTGCAGAGGCGAACATCCAAGCGTACCTTTCCCGGTTCTGGATCGGCCAATACAGGCGTTTCGGGGAGTTGGTGCAAAAACTCGCAGATGCCGTCGGCTGTCGCACTAACGGCACTCAAAGGAGCAATGGTGGCTCCCAGTTCCGCTGCCACTTCCACAGATACCTGGTAAACCTCTCCAGCGATCGCCGGCCCCATAGCAATCTTCAGATTTTCTAGTTGACTGCCTTGTGCCACAAGTTGAGCGATCGCCTCTGGTAATATCTTAGCAGCAGTCCCGCGCCAACCCGCGTGAACTGCCGCAACCAGTCCCGTGCGATCGTCAGCAATCAGCACCGGCACACAGTCAGCCGAGCAAACCCACAGCGCCTCCAATTCTCGAGCTGCCACCAAGCCATCAGCCTCAGCATAACTTGAGGCAGCGGTTTCCGGGTTCCGATCCACAACCGGGGACAACTCAGTGGTTTTGAGTACCCCATTGCCGTGTACCTGTTGCAGTCGGTAAACCTTAGCTCCCGGTTCGAGAACTTCCGTCAGCTCGATCGGCCCCTGGGGCGAGAAATCGCGAGTAAAAAAGCCGTGAGACCAGCGAGAAAGCAAGCTGCAAGTCAGATAGGGCAAGCCTTGCCAGCTCTGCCAGTCCCAACTGATACCGTCAGGTTGTCCGGCGCATTCAGAGTCAGGAAAATTTGTCAAGCGATCGCCAGCTACAGTCATGAAACCCATCCTTCCCCAAGCGAATCATTTGCCTTGTATTGTAAACAATCAAAAATTTTGCCGATTAAGCCGATGCAGTTTAAACCCACATCTTGCACCATTCTCGCTTAACAGGCTTTTGGGCCTGTTCCACAAGAAAATTCACTCTTTGTGGAACAGGCCCAAAAGCCTGTTCATAAAAAGCTTATTGACAATGGTGCAACATCTGAGTTTAAACGCACGATCGGCTTTAATCAAAAAATACCCATTCCTGGGCGCTTAACTCCGGCGGACGCCACCAAAATTTTGCACCACCCGAGAGCAAAATTTTAGTAACTAATTAACATAAACGAACGCCAAAGCGCTATCATCGGTGTGACCGTCACAGACGAGTTACGGGTGCAATCAGGGTCGAAAAAACCAGGGTATCCATCGCGACTCTACCCCGTGGCATTCGACTTATTCGATGTGCAAAAAAATTGCCTCAAGCCCGGTAAAATCAGTTAAGCCTGTATATAAAGACAAGGATTGCCATACATTCGATCCTGACTTCGAGATCCTTGTGCCCCCTGTTGAGTTGGGAAAAAAAATCGTGAAACCAGTTCCAGACAAGCAAATAACAGCCCATTTGAACACCAAACAGCAAAAAAAGAACCCTACAGGCGCCCGGACTCGATCGCGCCTTTTGTCCGATCGCTCACTGCTGGTGGGACTGGGTTGTCTTGCCAGTCTGGGACTGCTCAGCAAAGGCTTAGTTTGGGCCCAAGCCGAAATTCCGCCAGCAGAACAAGCCGTCCCCGGCGCAGCAGACCTCCAGCCATTATTTGAAGCTCCTCTCCCGCCCCCGGAACCCGAATTCAGCCAAGGGTCGCCAGAACCATACCCTGAACCGCAGGCAGAAGTCCCGCCGTCCGAGCCTTTCGATGCCGCACCGCCGTCAGAGCCTGAGTACGCCACCGAACCACCTCCCACCGAATATTATCTGCCGGAACCCGCGCTGATTCCCCTGCCAGAAGCGACGGCCCAGGAGCCGCCTTTTGAAGCGCCCGTTAACCCAGCCCACGCTGAAATCGACCAAACAGACTACAGCATTGGCGCTACCAGCGAGTACGAAGAGTACGAAGCGCCAACAACCATAGAGTTTGCAGAACGATCGAACGGCTGCGAAGAAGTTGGCGGTTTGTGCGCGCCTCCTCCTGTTTCCGATCCCGTCACGGCAGATGCAGCAGAGCCCAACTACAGCCCGGAAACTCCGATCGCAGACGACGGTTATATTGCAGCCCCTCCTCCTCGAAATCTGCCAGAAAGCCTTCCGGGCGAGGTTCGGGGAACTGTTGCCGGAAATAGTAGCGGAAATCCTGTCAGTAAACTCGGTCAAGCCGTTCAACAAATAGGCAGCCAGGTTTGGGGGGGTTCCAACCCGCCGGAATCTGCTTACGCACCCCCGCGCTACTCGGCTAACGCAGGATACTCCGCAGACGCAGGATACTCGGCAGACACCGGCTACTCGGCTAACATCGGCTACTCCGCAGACACTGGATACTCCGCAGACGCTGGATATTATGCCGGATCTGCATCTTACGGCGGCGGCGCTCCAGCGCCCAGCATGGGACTCGGGCCGGTTCAAGTCGGTGCGGTTAGTGTCAGCAGCGGCAGCAATACCGGTTTTGCTTACTACAATCTCACGCCGCGTCCCGCAGGAATGCCCGGAAATGGCAACACCAGCTTGCTGTTTCCGCTATCTATTGCTTCGGCCATTACTTCGCCGTTTGGGTGGCGGACTCATCCAGTTCTGGGCTACGGCAGGTTTCACACCGGAACTGACTTGGGGGCCCCGATGGGAACGCCGGTACTGGCGGCCTATGCCGGTCAAGTGGCGATCGCCGATTGGTTGGGTGGCTACGGTTTGACGGTGGTTCTCAACCACAACAAAAATTCTCAGGAAACTCTCTACGCCCACCTTTCGGAACTGTTTGTGAAACCGGGAGAGTGGGTGAAACAGGGAGAGACTATCGGCCGCGTCGGCAGTACGGGAATGTCTACAGGGCCTCACCTCCACTTCGAGGTTCGGCAAATGACTGACCAGGGTTGGGTGGCGATCGACCCGGGCTCTCAGCTAGAATTCGCTCTGGCAAAAATGATCGGCAGTTTGGAAACCGCCAAAGTACCGCAAATGCCGAAAATGGTGGAAATACAAACCGCTAGCTCACTCAAGGATTGGGAAAACGATCTGCCTCAGCTTCCACCTCTGCCGCTGGGAATGGACATCGAAGTTCACAACCTCCAGCCGCCATTCCCGGAATTCTTAAAAGCTGACACTTCTAAGCCCAAAGATGCTGAAGCAGTCAAACCCAAAACTCAGAAGCAAGCTAACAGGTAAAAATGGAGGCTTGGATACATTAATTTTTTAGGGGCGGGCTATTCGCCCACCCCGCAAGAAAATTGATGTTTTGTAAAATCGGCACTCCTACCCTGTGGCTGAGCATGGCGCAAGATGTGTTGATATCAGATCCGATGGATTTCTCTTTACCAGAAAAAACCTCGGAACCAAGAAAAACCAATAAAAATGGGTAACTTGCAGCTTATGCTAATAGCGCAGCATTTGTGGGAATTAATTTTATTTCTGATTATTGTAGTCTGCCCGATTCCCTTAAGCTTGTCTCTGGCATTCGAGAATCACAACGAAAACAAGAACTATTCATTTCCCCATTTTCTCCTCGTACTCCTGACGGGATGGAGCATTGTACAAGTTTGTATCGGCTTGATTTTAGGAAGTGCCGAGCGACTAAATATTTCTGCGGTCATTATAGTAGAAATTCTGATTTGTGCGATCGGTTTAATCGTCATTTATGCCAAAAACCACAGAGCTTTTACCTTCTCGCAGTGGCCGATTCCCCAACTCCAGCAGCCTCTAGGCCAATCCGAATATCTCATTATTGGTGCCGCCGCTTTTGCAGGAGTTGTGCTGTTGGAAACTCTCGCAACCAAACCCACAACCAATTATGATTCATTGTGGTTTCAGCTGCCTGCGATCGCCCGATGGTATCAAACTCATTCATTTACATTATTAGATGCCATCGGAAATTGGATTTTCGATCAGGAGCAAGCTAAAGTATATCCGTACAATTGGCACGTTTTATCTGTTTTGTGTGTACTCCCCTTCAGAGAAGATTTTCTCGCGGCTTTTCCCCTGCTAATTGCGTGGGTACTTGAGGGAATTGCCGTCTATCTATTGAGCGTAAAATTTGGCGCAAGCCGAATTCACGGTATGGCAGCAGCATCTTTAGTATTGACAGTACCGATGGTGCTAAACCAAGTTAACACGATTCACGTCGACTTACCGCTAGCTGCAATATTTACAGTGGGTTTGTATCTAGGTTTATCCTATCATAGCAGCCGCTCGCAATCCGAACTCTCCCTCTTTTTGGCAGCCGCAGGAATGCTAGCCGGAATAAAAATCACTGGGATAGTATATGCAGCCTCACTTTTAGTAGGATTAGCAATATTAGAAATTAAAAGATTCGTCTTTAATAAAAATTCCACACCAGCTAGTTTTAGAATTCGCCACTTTCTCAAACCAGTCTTGCTGTGCGGCATAGCTTGTTGCTTGCTTTTAGGAGGTTTTTGGTATACGAGAAACTTGCTGCAAATCAATTATCCTGTCGGCGAAGTCGGCGTTCTTAAAATTCCCTTACAGCCTTTTGCCTTACCGTCTCCCGTACAGCAGCCAACACCTACCCTACCTGCGTCGCCCGCTTCGCCACTTTTCAAGATTTGGCAAAGCACTTTAGCAGCTCAATTTAATCCCCGTAATATTTCCCATTGGCAAACTCTCGGCTTACAAGTTATCATTAGATTGCAACTGCCATTTCTGGCGTTCGCACTTCAGGTATTGGCAGCATTTCTGGCTTTTATCCAAGGTAAAACCCGAATAATTAATCAAAATAATATCATTTTAATTGTAGTTCTCGCCAGCACCGGAATTCTGTATTTAATTACACCTTACTCGTCGGGTACTGCAGGAGACTTGATCGGTCAAATCAGCCCTTTACTCGGTCCCAATCTCAGATACGGATTTCCCTTTTTAAGCTTGCTGGGCATCGCAGCCGCAGCTACAGCAACTAAGTTAAAAACGCGAAATCGAGTGGTTGTCGCAGTTGTTTTAGTTAGCAGTATTTCTGGCATTACTAGCAGCACAATTGGTGACATTTTTAAAAATGCTTCTTTTACCGGAAAGAGTATTATTTGGGGAACCGGATTGGTTGACAAGTTGAAATCTAATTTCGGGGAAGCTATCAATATTGCGATCAAAATATTAGCCCCCAGTTTTCGATATTTAGCAATATATCTGTTAGTTTTTATTGGATTACTGCTGCTGGGTTGGATTATATTTAAGCACCCTCCTAATTTAATCTGGTTAAAAAATCTACTTACCAGCCTGAAGAAGTCGAGTTACATAATGATAATTTGTATATGTATAGCATTGATGGTAAGTGCTAGTTGGGTGGCGAGGGAAAAGCGAGATGTTGCTCGCACAGAACTGTATCGCGGCATTTACGAGTATATCGATAAAAATACAGTATCTGATGAAAGAATAGGCTTCTTTTTAAGTTCCCGCAGCTACCTGTTTTATGGGAGAAATTGGGACAGACAAGTTTTATATGTGCCGTTTAGAGCCGATCGACTTTCGGCATGGATTGACAACCTCCGCCGAAATAAAATTAGGACTGTGGGATTCGGACCCGTGTATGGGACAGACCGAGCTACCAAAAAAGCTCTATCTTGGCTGACAAGTGCCGAGGGCCCGCTGCAACCAGTTTTCGGAAAAGATTTTAATACTGAGTCGGTGTTGTATCGTTTGAAAAATTGGTAACTGCTCACCGCCACTGCGTTGCAGTGCGTAATTACGTTTTAATAGTCTTAATTTCTTTTTTCATTAAGACAACTCTGCCTCTGTCGGGGGAGTGGCGCTAATGTTCACTTGAGGGAGCGTGTCAATATTTGGTTGATTTCGCTTGACAAGGAGGGAAATTGAGCGGTGAAAAATGTTCCCTATCGTTACCATTAATTCGATCTTTTTGCGCCGGATCTCTACCAACACCTCCCGGCAGATCGGTTGGTTCTCAGAGGATGGCGTATCTTCTACTCTCACAGGTGCATCTAGAGCATCCTGATGTTTCCCAGACTGGGATAATAGGTTTAAAAGGCTCTTTCCCAATACTATGTAAAAGCCAGAACGCAATAAGGGTGAGATGCACTCAGTTTTTAAAGCTTGGAATAACCAAAAGAGCGCGGTGCGATCGCGGCCGTTGCGGCTGCTTTGGTTCGCTAAGTACAGCAAAAAATTACTGGTAGATAATCGGTGCAGGAAATCGGGAATTTCGGGATGCCGTTGCTTGGCAGCTTGCAGCATCAAAGATTGAGAATTCGCCATTGTCGTATAGTTGGTAGACATAGTGTTATACATCCTGCGATAGCCAATTGAAAATTCCGGCACCGCTCGAAATTGATAAAGCTCTGCTATCCGCAGGTACAAGTCCCAGTCTTCACAGCCTTGAGCATTCCTTTCCTTCAATGTCTGGTCATAAACCCCCACCTTTTCCAAACAACTGCGACGGATCAGAGAAGCACTCGCGTTTCCTATAAAGTTGTGGCAGATTAGGGTGGCGTACACGTCACCTTCAATTCTAAAAGACCGGAATCCTCCTGTTAGCAATCCTTTTTCATCCAAGTCCACTGTCCACGAATAGACCACCCCTACTTCTGCTCCTCCCTGCAACATACATTGAACTTGTTTTTCAATGTTTTCAGGATACCAAATATCATCGGCATCAATGGGAGCAATATATTCTCCTCTCGACTTTTCAATTCCTAAGTTTCGAGCAGCAGCGACTCCAGAATTTGGCTGTTTCAGAAGCTGGACGCGAGAATCTTTCTTGCCAATTTTTTTTACAATTTCAGAGGTTCGATCCTGGGAACCGTCATCGACTACTAAAACTTCAATTGCTGGATAAGTTTGAGCGAGAACTGATTTCACAGTTTCTTCAATAAATGGCTCAGCGTTGTAAGCAGGAATAATGACTGAGACGAGAGGAAAATTGTGGGATTTTTGAGAATCTGGCTGCATTGGCTTTTAACAAGGTTTTTCAAAAAAAATTTTTCTTTCTAGATTGTCAGCTCTACCTTACACTCGTCGCAGTCAAAACTTACACAGTCGGTGGAAGAGATAGCCAATAAATCCCTAATAACAATTTACCGCATTCTCTGTTCAACGTCAATGGTATGTAGCACGTTTCAATGACTTTTCCCAACGAAGAGAATGGTGATAGACTACAACTAAAAGTTATATTTTTAAAGGTAAGGAGATGTCAATTGATAAAATCCAGGATAGCAAAGAAAAGCTCCAGAAGTTACAAGAATTTAATTAAGGAACCGCAGTTAGTAGGTGCGTCAGCTCAGAGCAGTCAATTATTGATAAAAGAATTCGTGGCTGACGCAGCCCACAGCTACTTCGTTCAGCCATGATTTTTATTGTTTCATTGATTAAATAAATCCGTGTTCTGCTAAGAATTCTGGTGTAATTGTTCCCAAACTGTTGAGTGCCGGGGTTTCTTCCCAAGGTTCGGGATGGGATTTTGAGCCGCTGCGGAGAAATTTGGCGACATACTTGCCCAGAATATCTGCTTCTAAGTTTACTAAACTTCCTGGTTGCAAATAGCTGAGGTTTGTCTCACCAAAACTGTGGGGAATGACAGCAACTTCAAACCAATTGCCGTCAGCATCGCAATCTGCCACGGTTAAGCTGATGCCGTTGACGGCGATGCTGCCCTTGGAAACGATGTAAGGTGCGATTTGACGTTGCCATCCCGAATTTGCTGTTGGTGGGGCAGTAAACCGCATCTCCCAAGCATTGGCGGTTTGGGTTGATGTGGCTAAAGTGCCGATCGCATCTACGTGCCCCGTCACAAAATGTCCCCCCAATTTGCTACCGGCGCGCAGGGAGGTTTCTAGGTTCACCAAAGCATCGGGGAATGATCCCAGAGTAGTGCGCCGGAGAGTTTCTGGGGAAGCGACGGCGACAAAACCTTGCGGCAGAACTTCCACTACCGTCAAACAGACTCCATCCACGGCTACGCTGTCCCCAATGGCTAAATCTTGTAAAATTAGGTACGAGTTGTTTGAGGTGCAGGAAATTTGGAAATAATCGTTGCCTAGCGACTTCAGTTTTCCGAGAGATTGAATTAGTCCTGTAAACATAAGTATTTTTCCTTAGTCGATCGCTTATTTACATGAAACCACAGGCACAAACCAGACGCAGGAGGTTTTGCTGTCCCCCTCTCCCCCGGAGTCTATCGAAAATCTAAAATCTAAAATCTAAAATCGATAGTCCCAGATCAGTTGCAGATTCAGGCGAAGATCGAGTCATACTGGATTTAGGTCATCTTTATGTCCGAGTTTTCTACCGCCTTGCAGTTTCTTAATTCTGTCAGTAACCCAGCCCTAAAACCAGGGACTGAGCTTGTAAGAGCAATCGAAGCAAGCTGTGCTGACCAGCCTCAGCCTTAACTGGCTACGTTATTTGAGTCACGACACCGGAGAATGCGACGCTAGTTTTCCGCCCTGTCATTTGCAATTAAACAGTCTTAAGGTCACTGAGACAGTGTTGCAAGTCTAACAAGCTCTCATAACATTGGCGAAGCGAACATTACCCCGAAAGGGAGCCGGAGACAACCATATCTCCAAAGAGGGGCAACCATACCCCTCTACCCCCGAAAGGGGAAAGGGGATTCAAGGTGGTGCTCACTGAGCGTAGTCGAATGTGTTGAAACCGCCCATGTTGTTTCCCTCTCAGGACTAAAGTCTCTGAGTTTCCCACTTACCGAGCATTTTTATGATTGAAATGAAAGTCGCTGGAATTGCCTTAGATGCAGCCACGCGCAGTCCTATTGTCCTATTGAGAGACGCTACTGAGCGACGGGCTTTGCCTATTTATATCGGTCAGGAGCAAGCAAAGGCTATTATTAGCGCGATCGAAGGCCACAAGCCTCCTCGGCCTTTAACTCACGATCTGATGGTCAATTTTTTAGAGGCATGGAGTCTTACCTTGGAGCGCATAGTTATTCACTCGCTGCAAGATAACACGTTCTATGCCGTGCTGATCGTCCGTCACGGAGAAGTTAAAAAAGAGATCGATGCCCGACCTAGCGACGCGATCGCCCTAGCCTTGCGAACGAATAGCCCCATCTGGGTGATGGAAGAAGTCGTCGCCGATGCTTCGATACCAGTCGATCGAGATGCTGATGAGGCAGAACGCCGGGCCTTCCGGGAATTTATTTCAAACCTCCGTCCAGAGGATTTGATTAAGAGAAGCGGCTTCAGCCCGGGCGAAACTTCCTAAACTTTATGCGCTATCGACGGTTTGGCAAAACGGAGTTGCACCTGTCTGTATTTTCCTTGGGAACCATGCGCTATTTGGCTTCTGAGGAAACTGCCTGTCAGACTGTACAACAGGCGGTGTCTCAGGGAATCAATCACCTGGAAACGGCTGCAGGTTACGGTTGCAGCGAGGAATATCTTGGCGCGGCCCTTTCGGCTGGTTTGTCTGTCGATCGATCGCGCCTCCACGTCACTACAAAAATTTCCCCAACCGAGGATGCAGCAGCAATGGAACGCTGCATCGACGCATCCCTCAAACGCCTGAATTTAGACTATATCGATTGTCTGGCAATTCACGGTTTGAATACTTGGGAACATTTGGCGATTGTGCGATCGCCCACAGGCTGCATGGAATCTGTACGCAAAGCCCTCGCCGATGGTCGCATTAGGCACGTCGGCTTTTCGACTCACGGGCCTCTGGATCTGATTTTGGCTGCAATCAATACAGATTTGTTTGAATTTGTCAATCTGCATTATTACTATTTTTTTCAGAGCAACGCCCCGGCAATTGAACTCGCCAAAGACAAAGATATGGGCGTTTTCATCATTTCCCCGGCAGATAAAGGAGGGCAACTCTACACGCCCCCGGAAACTCTCGCACAATTGTGCTCGCCTTTCTCGCCCTTAGAGTTAAACTATCGGTTTTTACTTAGCGATACTAGAATTGGGACTTTGAGTGTGGGCCCTGCAAATGCGACAGAATTAGAGCAACCCCTGAAATATGCCGATCGCGACTTTCCCCTCACCAACACCGAAATCGCTGCGTTCGATCGGCTAGAATCGGTTATGGCAGCGACTTTGAAAGCTGACAAATGCAGCCAGTGCTATGCCTGTTTGCCTTGCCCGGAAAACATCAACATTCCCGAAGTATTGCGACTCCGCAATCTCGCCGTCGGGTGCGACATGACTGACTTTGGCAAATACCGCTACGCCATGTTTGAAAATGCCGGACACTGGTTCCCCGGCAGCAAAGGCAACCGCTGCACCGATTGTGGCGAATGTTTGCCCCGGTGTCCCGAAGAGTTAGACATCCCAACCTTGCTCAAAGATACTCACCAGCGACTGGCCGGCAAAGCAGGTAGGCGGTTGTGGGATTGAAAAAAAGGTGTGAAGCAGGGAAAAGGCGATCGAGCGTATATAAGTGTTGCAATAATTACGCTAAACTTTGGTTTAAGTAAATTTAGGATACAGTCGATCGAACAACTACTTAGTTTGGCGAGTCTATGCGCCAGCCTCCCGCAACATGGCAAAAAGCCTTTTTGAGGAGTGCGAGTATCTTGCACAGCCAAGCCTACATCTAAGCGGGAACTCTCCGGCTCGCACTCTTGTCAAAGCACTCATTTGGATGCTCCCAACACACTTTAAATAGGAGCCGACAGTAGATGTAAAAACAACTAAATAAGACAATCTGATTAACACCGAGAAACTGATTTCTTTGAGAATACCCCAGTCATTTTCTTGCTGGGTGGGCGCGGGCGATACCGAATAATTTTATGACGATTGATTAACCCAACTAGATATAAAATCTAAAATCGTTCAACTGAGCGCTCACGCCGAAGTCTTAGCTCTAAAATCTCAAATCTAAAATTGATTGATTGCCTTCCCGATTAATTGATGGCCTGTCATCTACAACCGATCCCGCATTTACTACTATGGCTCATACTCAGTTAAACGACAGCCAGCAAAATTGTCTGCAACCAACTAAAGTTGCGACTTCCGAAAGAAGATTGAAAGCAGCTTTCAAGCCGTGTACCTACAACTTATCTCTTACCAAAAAACAGCTAATCGGACTGCTGACTTTACAAACTATCTTGCCAGTCGGACTAACGGGAGCAGCACTTTGGCTAACATCGGCAGTTGGAAGCAACGAACTGCAAAATCAAGCTAAATCTGAACTGAGCCTTAGTGAAATTAACTACAATCTCCAACTCGATCGCGCCGCCGACCGTTTGCAAAACTCTTCTGACAGCAAAACGATCGCCCAAACAGCTTTAGCTTACAACAGCGGTAAAAAAATATCATATTTGCAAAAATCTGTCAAGCAAATTCTAGAAAATCAAGTCAAAACAGGAGCCATACACAGTGCAGCTTTAGTGGGGAAAGATGGGAAGATAATTGTTAGCGTTAATCTCAACCAAGAGGGACAAAGTTTTAATCCTCGCAACCTAGCCTATCAAGTATTAGCAAAAAAAGAGCCAATTACGACCAGCAAAATTCTGGCTAAATCTGAAAATCCCAAACAATTGCCAACTTTGCAAACGGGATTGAGCGAACGTGTTATTGTGAATTACTCAGAAATTCCCGTAAAAAATTCCAAAAATCAGACTGTTATCGCTGCTTTATTTTTAGGAAGAAATCTGACCCAAATTCCAATGATCGCAAATAGCGAAACAGTCAATCCACTCGTCGGATTTTACGCTATTTATGCACCGCTTAATGAGGGCAAATATGTCTTGGTAAGTGGACAAAGTGTTACGAAAAATCAACGGTTGCCCGACTTACAGTGGATGGACAGATCGCTACTGATCTCTGCACGCGCCGCCGATGGCAAACCAGTTGCTCAGCAAATAAAAATAGGGAATCAGGCTTATACAGTAGCCGCAAAATCTCTGAATAATTTAGCCGGAAAACCCGCTGTAATTTTAGTGCGGGGCATCCCCAAAACCTCGATCGCAACTTGGTGGGGCAACAACTGGCTGCTGGCAATGTCTGCGGCTGCCCTTGTCCCATTCGCCTTGGGAGTTGCCCTCACTCGCCGGATTGCTAAACCCGCTAACTCAGATTTATCAACAGCAGACGGGAATTGGGCATTTAACTCCAGCGCCGAACCGCCACAGCGATCGCGGACATTTGATATAATTTATGACAATTTAAATTTCGGCGAATTCCCCGATTTATTCCCTAAAAAATCGAGTTTAGATGGTCAATTAGCCGTAGATTTTCGATATAAAAAATTGGCTGGCGATCGCCAGATCGCAAATCCCCATATCCCGCTCGCTTTCCAACCCCTAGAATTGCCCGAAAACTCCGTCTCAAACCAGTCGCGACAGGTAAATACAGAAAATACAGAATTAGAAAAAAGCGCGATCGCCTTAAATCAAGTCCAGGAAGCTTGGCAAGACTTAAATCGCCTCAACTTGGAATTGCAGCCAGAAATACTCGATCGCCAAAACACTCAAAAAGCCCTGCGAAAGAGCGAAGCACTGCTGCAAGCGATTTTAGACAACTCAACAGCAGTAATTTACATCAAAGATGTTGACGGAAAATACCTGCTCACCAACCGCCATTTTGACAATTTGTTCGAGATCGCAAAAGAGCAAATAACAGGGAAAACCGACGGCGAGATTTTTCCCCAAGACAAAGCAGCAGCTTTGCGGGAAAACGACCTGAAAGTTCTCGAATCCTCCTCGCCCCTAACCATCGAAGAAATCATCCCTCAAGACGATGGCCCGCACACTTATATTTCTCTGAAATTTCCCCTCTGCAACTCCGAAGGTAAAGCTTATGCAGTAGGTACAATTTCTACAGATGTGAGCGATCGCAAACTTGCCGAACGCACCCTAGAAAAAGCCAAAGCAGAACTAGAAATAGAAGTCGAACAGCGCACCCTATTCCTCAAACAAGCCAACGAACTCTTGCGGTTTGAACTCGCCGCCAGAGTCCGCGGCGCCATCACAGTCAGACAAATGACCGCTCAGGTAGCCCGACACGCCAGAACAGTGGACGGGATTCTCGGCGCTTCTCTTGACCTAATTTTTCTAGTAGATCGATCGGGAAAATACACCTATGTCAGCCGCACCGCCGCTCAAGCTGCCGGCATGAACCCCAGAGAAATGATTGGCAAAACTTGGCAGGAATTAGGCTGGCCACCAACAATTATGCAGCGGGTTCACCAAGAATGCGACCGCATATTTGCCACAGCCGAACCCGTTAAAGGCGAAGTAATTGTCCCCACGGCAAACTGGGGAACCCGCGACTACGAGTACATTCTCAGCCCGGTTTGTGCGACAGACGGCAGCGTCGAAGCGGTGGTGGCGACACTGCGGGATATCACCGAACGCAAAGACGCTGAGGAAGCATGGCAGTTGGCTAAAGAAGCCGCAGAACTCGCCAACCGCGCCAAGAGTGCTTTTCTGGCAAACATGAGCCACGAGTTACGCACTCCCCTGAACGCGATTATCGGCTACAGCGATATGCTGGTGGAAGATGCCGAAGAGTTAGGCAACTTACAGATAGTCTCGGATTTAGACAAAATTCGCACTGCTGGCAAACACTTGCTGCGCCTAATTGAGGACATTCTCGACATCTCCAAAATTGAAGCTGACAAGATGGAGATTTACCTCGAAAGCTTCGATGTTGGAGGCTTAATCGAGGAGGTGATAACAACTATCAAACCGCTAATGGATAAAAACGGCAATACTTTGGAAGTATTGAGTTCTGACAATATCGGCGCGATGCACGGCGATTTGATGAAAGTGCGGCAGGTAATGCTGAATTTGCTCAGCAATGCTGCTAAATTTTCTGCTAATGGGACGATCGTGCTTACTGTCGAAAGAATTACCAGTGAAGAATTAAAAAATAAATATCAACCGAGAGTTGCTCAACTGTTAATTTTGGATGCAGATTTTTTAATTTTCCGAGTGACGGACACGGGCATCGGCATGACACCAGAGCAGCAAGAGCGACTGTTCCAACCTTTTACTCAAGCCGACAATTCAACTACTCGCAAGTACGGCGGTACGGGTTTGGGACTGACTATCAGCCAGCGTTTTTGTCAGATGATGGGCGGCGATATTGAAGTTACTAGCGAGTTAGATTGCGGTTCTACTTTTACTGCTTGTCTGCCTGCTTCATTGTTTAGGCGATCGGAATTTTAACATGAGTGTAGTGGGGGCTTTACCAACAATAAAAGCAAAAAAAAACAATCTAATAAACCCGCCCCCACACAACAAACAATCGCAATGTACATCTTTTGCCTCTAATAAAATGTAAGGTTGATGTAGGTTATGTGCTGTGCGGGGGCGGGTTTTATAGATGGCGAGTTTCCGACATAAATGGTTGGTAAAATGCGACCCTACGGGAAATATATAAAAAATAAAACAATTATTATGAAATACGATGTTTATCCCCGCAAGAATTGCATTTTGACAAAAAGTTTATTTTTGTTCCTTATTGCGGGTTCTGCGTGCTTCGGAGCCTTGCTGTGGGGACAATCGGCCGCATATTCCCAGCAGCCGAGCTGCCCGACTGGCAACGCTGCTAATTTCCCGCCGCCTCCGCTTTCGCAAACCGAAAAAAGCGTTCCGAGTCTGTGGTTAGCTCAAAAACTCTTTGGGGGAAAATTGCTCGATCGCTGGTTTGTAGATCCCGGCAATACTTGGGTAATTCTCATAGTCAATCGCCAACTTTGGAGTTTGCTCGATTATATGGAACGCTATCAGTTTGTTAACCGATTTGGCACTGTCGCCAACGATTATGGTTACAATGTGCGAGTTTGCAACCGTCAAGGCACTGCTTTGGCAGTTTATTCGTGCAAGGGCGATCGGCTTAACTGTCGGATTGATTTAGAATCTCTCTCAAATCCAGGTCTTCGAGGAAGGGTGAAAGGATTTTAGATTAGTGTCCCTACAAGAGTTAGGACACGGCGCCGTGCCTTTGGGAGTGTCAACTTAAGGTCAAACCCATAGTCCGGCAAGGGTTGAAACCCCTGCCTCAAAGCTAAAGTCGTCTGAAGACGACTAATGATATCAAATCCGTTAGCATCGGAATAGTAAATTCCAGTTCAGTGTTCACGGCGTTGACGGTTGACTGTTCACGGCGTCAACAGTCAACTCTCAACAGTCAACATCATGTATGAGTGTAACCGGAAATGAGATGAGTTCTTCAGTCCTCTTTGAGAGGACTTTAGCTATTAGACAGGGGTTTCAACCCCTGGCGGGCTCGCGGGAGGACTGTAATTTAACTTCTCACTACTTGCCTAGTTTCTTGCCAGAGCGATCGATATTGCTGAATACCCGCATCCCCAAAAGGCAGCATAAAGTCGCTAGCAGCAAGAATCTTCGCATCCGGCAACAACACAGAATTAGTGCGAACAGCTTCCGGCAAATCTTCGGGTTTCATGCCGACAATTATCGGCGAACTAGCCTTAGCCAGCAAAGATAATTGAGGAGCAACCCGAGGTTGTAAGCAAAAATCAATCCATTTTTCCACTAACGAAACTGGATTACCGGATGCTGGTTGTACCCACAAATCTGTCCAAAGTGCAGTTCCCGAAACCGGAACTACTAAAGCAATATCCTTTTGAGTTTGCAGCAGCGGCAGCAAGTCCCCAGAGGAACCTACTGCCAACCAAGTATCGCCTAAAACTAATGGTTGCAGGTAAGAATCAGAACTATAAAGTTTAACTTGTTGGTGCAGATTTGCGAGTTCTTTTTTAAGATTTGGGACTTGATCTAATTGCTGCGTATTGTAAGATTTTCCGAGTTTTTTTAATGTTAAACCGATAACTTCTCTGGCACTGTCCGGCAGAGAAATTCGATCGCGCAATTCGACTCGCCACAAGTCTTTCCAATCTGTCGGAGTCCACCCCAAAGCCTTAAATTTGTCGGTTCGATAAGCAATTACCGTGCTTCCCCAGCGGTAAGGTGCAGCCCACACTTTACCTTGAGGATCTAATTTACCCTCATCGTTGCGCCTGACGAGTTTTTGCCATCTTTCGGGCAATTGTGGCCAATTAGCAAACTTAGCAGGATCGATCGGCTTAATCAATTTTTGCCTAATTGCCAAAGTCAGCCAGTAATCTCCCAACATCACCAAGTTAGCTTGATTTTTTGATTCGGGAACCTGTTTCCACTGCTGCAACAGGGCGAATAATTCTTTTAATTGTCCTTCTTGCGTTACCTGCAAAAGCGGAGACGGTTGTACATCGCGGCTAAATTTGCTTACCAGTTGGGCCGGAATACCGTTTTTGAGCGATCGAATTTTGAGAATGGGCTTCGAGTCGCACCCTGCCGCCAATTGACTTAAAGTTAGGGTGGCGGCCCCCAATAGCAAAGACCTTCGTTTCACCTGTCAATCCGCTTTTCTAAATATTGACCCATCGTTTTGTGTTCTACAGCCGGGGAAATAATTGTTTGTCGAGTCCGGTAGTTGGCGCCGATTTGTCTTATTTCTTTTTCAAACACAGAGCCATTGTACTCGGTTCTGCTGCCAAGAGAGCCTGTTTGACCGAAAGCATCCAGGATACAAGCCCCCGAATTTATCCGTGGGGTCAATGCTTCAATTCTCAAATCTAAAATCTAAAATCTAAAATCTAAAATCGATTGGCTCTTGCCCTGATTTTACCTTCTACCTTGTCGATCGAGCTTTCGGATGCCGAAAACTCCGTCAACTTAACGCCTGATTTCTCTGCCCCAAGTTCCTTTGATCGAGTTTTGCTCGGCAGCCCGGTTGATCGACTGCATCTGTGTTACATTTTTTAATATAACGAAACAACGAGAGCGCTGCCATCTGCCGTTGGATGAGGCTTTTTACACAACCGAAGTGAAAAATTATTTTTAAATCTGCCACAGCTTAATAACTAAAAAAACTAAACATCCATTCATCTGAATCCTGAAAGCACTGGCGAGAGCGAAGTCAATCTAATAAGACGCTCTGCGATCCGACTCTCAGAAACCCGACGTTTTAACTCTGATTGAAGGTTTGAACGAAGTATGGGGGTTAACCAACCCGGTTCCTGTGTCCAAGACTATGTAAAACCTAAAATCTAAAATCTACAATCGACTCACGAATGGCGAGCGATTATCTTCAAGCTGGCTTCCTAAATCTACCGCCAGGATTGGAAACACAACAATTACGTCAAAAATTAAATAATTTAGTGATAAATCCAAGTTATGTAAAGATTTACCTAAAATGTAAAGATATAAGTTACGAGCCAAAGGATAATTGTATGGAAGCGCTCCGCCAGCAAGTTACAGTATTGAGCCAACAAGTCGAGGCCCTCTACAAACTCATAGAAAACCTCAATGAAAAGCTCTTGGAGTCGGCTAAGGAGACGAAGCTGACCCAGCAACAGAGAAACGATCGCTCTGGAACGCTAGGAAATGACCAAACCTCGCCCTATCAAAGCTACAGCAGTCTCGACGCCCTCCTCGAACACAAGGACATACTGTTAGATGACAACTACTTCGACAAGAATTCTCAAAGCTTGGAAAAAGAGCTGAGCGCAGAGATTCAAATCCAGCGCTTAACAGCTCAGCTAACAGCAGCTTACAATCGAATTGCCGCCTTGGAAGAACAGTTGCTCTCCAAAAGAATGCACTCGCAACATCTAGGCGGGCCTAATTAAATATTGCTAGCGGGGATCGGGTAGTAATTCAAAAAAAATACAAGTTGCGTTGATTTATGCTCGTCTACTTATAGATTCATTGCATAGAGTTTTTTATCTCCCGCAATTAGCAGGGGGAATACTGCATGAAAGGGAGATATTGTGTAGAAATAGGAAGGCTATTTCTTTGGTGAACAAGATTTTTTTACAAACCGCAGAGGGCGCAGAGGACGCAGAGAGAGAGAAGAAAGAGAAGAAAGAGAGAAGTTCACAAATCTGGCATCGATTCTTATAACTATCTACTTAATGTTTAATGTCACAGCGCGAGGCTAAAGCTTCAACAGCGTGGAGGAGTTGAGTGGGAGTCCAATTTGCAGCCAAGCCACTGGCGATCGCACAGGCTCCCGCACCGACCCCTTCTTTAACATAGCCGCGATCGTAAGCTTGCAGTTGCCCGTAGCGAGATCCAGCAAAACTTAGCTGCGCGGCCAACAGAGGCACACCGCCGATATCATTAGCAAGTCCTACAGTGTCTCCTGTAGGGTCTTCGGCTACCCAGCGCGTAGTCCCCACCGCGACTTGTTCGGGAAGCCAAAAGAGAGCATATTCACGGGCTAAGGCTTGCATCAAAGCGTACACTGCCAGCATTTGCGTACCCCCGGCCAGAAGCACCCCGCAAGTTCGACTCGCGGCGATCGCCATTGCCGCCACCGCTATTTGCATCGGATCGCCCACCGCCGCTACCAATTCCAGGGGAGTGCTGTTTTGTCCGTTAATTTCCCACTCAGCATTATTGAGTCCCGCTGTCACCGCAGCCAATTTTTGAGGGTGATTGCAGCGAGGATGAGAACTATTAACTTTGCCCGCCGCTGCAATACCCAAACCCATTAACACGCCCAAAGCAGTAGTCGTTCCCCCAACTACGCACTCCCCTAAAATTAAATAGCTGCCATTAGTTTGAGCAGCCAATTTAGCTCCCCAAATTAATCCTTGTTCGAGCAAATGTTTGACTGTTTCGAGTTCTAAAGCATTCCCAGAAATCAGACACTTTGCCGGAGTGCCGCCCAAATCAATTGCAGGTACGGTAGGTGGGAGGGGCAAACCAGCATTAAATAGGTAAAGGGGAAGTTCCAAAGCTTCGACTACAGCGCGAGATATCAGTACCGGCGAGGCACCCGCTTCTAGGGGCGGCAAAGGATATTGGGGCGACGGTTGAGGGCCGTTATACAAAAATTCTGCATCGGCTAAACAAGTAAATTGCCGATCGTGCGGGGTTGCTCCTGCTGCTGAAATCCCCGGAATTAAGCCAGTAGCGGTAAATCCTAACACGCAGGCAAATATCGGTTTTCGTCCCCGATAGCGATCGAGCCACCGCTGACCCTGTTCAATTTCTGTATAAATACCAATCATAAATTAGTCATTAGTCAGTAGTCAGTAGTCAGCAGTCATTAGATATCTGGAATAATTATTGTGGAACAGGTATCCTGCCTGTTCAAGACTTGCTTTTCTGGAGAGGTCTATTAGTCATTAGTTATTAGTCATTAGTTATTTAGTAGCAATTAGCAATTAGCAATTAGCAATTAGCAATGCCCGATGCCCGATGCCCGATGCCCCATGCCCAATAACTACTCTTCTTGACACTCCCCTGGCTAAAGCCGAGGGGATTCTTGATTCGCAGAATCGACTTGCCGATGCAGAATTACTTCAACATCGGTAGCGGTCAACTCTCCACAAGCGTTCGGATCTAAGATCCTAGTTCCGACGTGCCCCGCCGTACTCAATCCCCGACTTAGGATTACTTTAGCTGCGTTGTGATCGCGATCTAACACGCAGCCGCACCGACAAGCGTGGGTTCGTGTTGATAGACTTTTCTTAACAATGGTTCCGCAGCTAGAGCATTCTTGACTCGTCCCGTGGGCTGGTACGGCAATTGTAATTCTTCCGAATACTTTACCGAAATATTCCATCCACACTCGAAACATATACCAAGATGCGTCGTTAATTGATTTAGCTAAGCAGTGATTCTTCACCATGTTTTTGATTCTCAAATCTTCATAGACTACACAGTCGTTTGACTGGATGACGCATCTTGCTAATTTCACAGCAAAATCTTTACGCTGTCTACTTATTTTGAGGTGGCGTTTTCCTAGAATTACCCTAGCTTTTTTTCTGTTTTCTGAACCTTTGACTCGCTTTGAAAGCCGCCTTTGGGCTTTCTTTAGTCGGCGCTCTCCTTTGCCCAGAAAACGCGGATTTTCGACGGTAACACCATTAGAGTCTGTGTAGAACTCTTTGAGCCCCACGTCTAATCCAATAGCATTACCTGTAACTTCAATCTTCTCGGAACGGTCAACTTGAATGCAAAACTGGACGTAATATCCATCGGCTCGTTTGACTAAGCGTACTCGCTTAATTTGACTAAGCTGATAGAAATGTAAGTCTCGCGTTCCTTTCAACTTGAGTTTTCCGATGCCTTTTTTATCGGTAAAAGTGATATATTTTCGGTCAGTTGCCATCCGCCACCCGGTCGTTTTATATTCGACCGACCCATTGTCTTTCTGAAACTGCGGAAAACCCTTTTTTCCTGGGATTTTCTTTTTACAGTTGTCGTAGAATCGGGCGATTGCCGACCACGCTCTTTCGGCGCTTGATTGTCGAGCCATGCTGTTCAAGTCATCACAAAACGTCCATTCTTTAGCTAAAACAGCGCTGTACTTATTCAAGTCATACTTGTTGACTTTTTGGTTTTCCATCCAAAATCGCAATGCTTTGTTACGGATGAATTGTACTGTTCTAATTGCTTCGTCTACAGCGGCAAATTGCTGCTTTTTTCCGTATGCTTTGAATTCAAAAACTAGCATGACTTCGACCTCATCACGATCTCCTTATGCTAACAACATCGGCTTAATATCGCTTGAGTTGTTCACAAAGCTTTACACGTAAGTTTCGTATACTATAAAGTTAGTCGTAAAAACTTGGTTCTAACAAAGGAACTGGGAGGCTAAAGCCTCCTTATGCTTTTCTTCCCCGGACTAAAGTCACGGGGTTTTCATGCTTGATCGTTATAATCGATCAAAACTTGAACCCAGCTTGGGGGCCGCGGAATTGGATTTCCCAAACGATCTAATAGCAGCAAAGCTACTAAATGTACTACAAATAAATAGACAATATTGTTAACCAAAATCATCCCGGCGGCGATCGCCGCAATTGTGTTCAAACTCGGTACATTAAGCCAGCCCAGCTTCACAAACAGCCATTCCACCATCTCTGTTACCTGGGCGGTTACGTAAACCCAGAGGTCTTGACCCACCAACGCTGACAGCAGCCAAAACCGAAAAAAGAAGCCTACAGTACCAATTACTGCACCCACACTAACAGAGAGTGACCAACTCGCTTTGCGCCTCCAAAGTCCTCCCAGCGCAACTCCCATAATTCCAAAAGGCATCACGTATAAAATGCTCCGCGTCGGGCCCATGAGTACCGACAGCAGCAAACCCGATACCAAAGCTGCCATCCAAGCTGCTCGGTTGCCCCAGCGCAAATAAACCAGGGCGATGGGTATCGGGAAAAAAACCCGCAGCAAAGGCCCCAGCGGAAAGTAATAATTTACCAGCCAAATTAAGCTAGCGGTACTTGCCAAAAAAGCCGTTTCTACCAGCCTTAAAGGCGCTTCCCCAGAGGGGCGCTTCCCCGGATCTGGATTTGTACGATCGCCAGCCAGTGCTGAAATATCGGCGGTTTGCGGCTCGTTATTTGTACTGGGTGAACTACCCGAATTAGACGCAGCATCTGCTGACAAAAAATCACTCATCCGATTTTAGATTTTAGATTTTAGATTTTAGATTTTACGGGACTTGCGCCCGATACGGCTGATTCCCGATTTTCCGATTTTAGATTTTAGATTTTAGATTTTACGGGACTTGCGCCCGATACGGCTGATTCCCGGTTTCACTGTTTGGATGCCTCGCCGCCCAATTTTATATTGCTCGCAGAAACCGGATTTCGGTAAGAACGCAAGTCTTATTTTAGATGGATTTTCTCAGCAAAAATTTTCAGCAGCACTATTTTTCGATTTTCGCTTCCTGGATTACCAAAACCGAACAAGATGCGTGGTGAACGACATAATTGCTGACGCTGCCGAGGAAAGCTTCTGCCAGCCCCGTGCGGCCACGCCTTCCCAACACTATTAAATCTGCGCCCCAATTTTCGGCGGCTTCACAGATACTATGCCCCGGAGCACCGTCCTTTTTGCAGTCAAATTCCACCTGCAATCCTTGTTTTGCTGCAGCGTCGCAGTAATTTTTCAGCAAACCCGAAGCCTGTTTTTCCTCGCTTTCCAGCCGCAAACGTTGAGCTTGATAAGCTTGATTCATTAACTCGACATTCATGCCCAAATCTACCGGAATTGGCACTGCCCTCTCGCCCAGCGTGTTGACAGTAACGCAGTTAAATAGCATCACCTGGGCCCGATCGCTCAGAGCTAATTCTAAAGCTTGACTGAAGACGCGGTGGCTCAGTTCTGAATCATCTAAGGCAACAAAAATTTTCTTAAAACTCATAGCTTTACCTCCGGCGGGAAATCATTAATATCAGTTAATTAACAGAGAGTGCTTTTGAATTAGATTCAATAAAAGCAATCTCTGATACTTCTAGACTAACAGACGCTCTAAGGCGTGCAGGTCGGGAATGCACAAAACGTCACGTTCGCGCTGAATAGTTCCTTTTTTTTCCAGCTTGCTCAGCACTCGCGTTACTGTTTCGCGAGCCAGCCCGCTGAGGCTGCTCAATTCTCTGTGTGGCAGGTTCGGTATTTCTGTACCTCCTGTTTCCATGATTTTTTTGCCTTGCCCCTCTGCCAAAAATAATAGAATATCTGCTACTCGCGAGGTACTGTCAGACTCTCGCAAACGCAGGCGGCGGTTGACTTGTCGCAGGCGACGCGCCATCAGTTGAGCTAGGCGAATGCCTGCTAGCGGCTCGGTATGAATGAGCTGCACAAAATCCTGAGATGGCATATTGCCGATCAGTGTCGGGGCTAGGGTGATGACATCTGTCGATCGCGGTGCTTCTTCGATCGCGGCCATTTCCCCGAACAGTTCTCCTTTCCCTAAAATATTCAGTGTTACTTCTTTTCCGTCTAGGTTGTAGGTGCGAATTTTCACCCAACCATCCAATATAAAATACACTGATGTTCCCCAGTCATTTTCGAGTAAAATCACTTGATTTGCCGGATGACTGCGGGTAACGATGTGGAGAGTTGCTCTCTCAATTACAGGATCGGGCAAGCCTGCAAAAAAAGGAGTAGAAACTATCAATTGATTTATATTGGACTGCGGATCTCGGGTGTTAAAGCGGTCTTCCATGAGGCCATCATTTTAATTTATGCGCTGGATCTGCGCTGGGCAGTTAGAAATAGCTTGCAGCCGAGTCATTCGATTTGAGATTCAAGATTTGAGAAACAAGGATCTAAAATCGGCAATTTTACCTCTAAAGTTTTGCGGTCAAAGGCCCAATATGGGAATTAATAGCCTCAAGCTCTGATTGCGAGCTAGAAACTAAAGAATATACCATAATTTTTTAGATATATACCACTGAGCCAATTTTATTAACAAAATTTTAGCAATGTGGCAAACGACTGAGCCGATCGAATTACCTTTGAAAGCACTTCGCGAAGACAAGTTTAACACTGCTGAGAGATTTGTTGTCAGTCAGCCCAGCAGTCGAGAAGGCAGAATCCACGAGCACAAGGCTGCAAGCACGGTAGACAGATCCCAAATCCGAGCAACTGCCTAGAACCTGGCAAATGTCAGCACGATCGGCAAAATCCACAGCCATTGCGAGCCTAAAGACTGGCGCTCTTCGCGAGCGAAACCCACCCACTTCCCAGCCAACTTTTCTGCTAGCCCAAGATTATTGTACCATTAGTATCTAGCCACGAATACATATAAAAGGCTATAATTAAAGGTTACTCAAACCCAGTATACGGGGACAATCCCGAATCTCGGTATCCCAAATCGCAAATTATTTGAGGTTTTTTCCAAGTCGGTGAAAGATGAAGAGACAGTGGCGCGCCGCCATGCTAACGAAACTCGCGGTGACAGTGTGCGGCCCGCCGTTGAAGCGGGTGAAGGCAAAAGTTTGTGGGGATCGCAGCTATTCCGAGCAGGAATCAGCCTCCGGGTCAGGAAACTCGCCCCTGAGCCACCGAATTTGACGGCACTTGCAGTTGATAGAAGCGGGCATTTGGTGCGGAAGTACCGGCTAACCTATGATAGGCAATAGAAGTTATCCGAAGATAAAACGTTAATTAACAGTTGTCAGAAAATATTAGTAAATTATTGACTGACTCGCATTCAGGATACAAGCCCCCGGATTCATCCGTCCAGAAATAAAAAACCTGTATCCGATGAAACTTGCCGAACGTATTTATCCGTGGGGTCAATGCTTCAATTCTTTAATCTAAAATCTCAAATCTCAAATCGATTGACGGACTCGCATTCAGATTATTCTATCTATTGGCATCGCTGCCGCCTGACTTCAGTCTTTTTTCGGTAAAGTTTCTCCCAAGCCGCATTCCCAGAGGTTCCGCCCTTGAATTCTCAGAAGTACAAAATTCAAGCACTGATTGCTGAGATAGACGAGGTACTCAGCAAGCCCGCACCCCGCTTGCCTTGGACTGGTTCTCTTGATACTGTCCACCAGCGCCAACTTTTAGAGCGAGTTCGCGCTTATCTGGTTTCCTCAGACTCAAAGCTAACGGCCCCAAAGGCCCCCGCCCGCCCAAATGTCCGCCCGCAACCAGTTCCAGTACCCAAAGTGCCTCTGCCCGCCCCTGGCCCCTCAGCTGCAGAGCAAATCATGCTTGCCGTAACCGGAGAAATCAGCCACCTGCGTTCCAGCCTGACAGGGCCGCTCCAAGAAGACATAGAAGCTCTGCGGCAAGAGCAGCAAGCTCTAATTCAAGAAATCAAACTGCTAGAAGCAAAACGGCAGCAGCAACAATCCCTAGCTCAGCAACAAGCCAACCAACAGCAAATCATTGGTGAATTCTTGCAGGTACTGACTGCCCGCTTGGAAGAAACCTTGACTAGCGATTTCTCCCAAATTCTAAGTTCCCTAGAAAATCAGTTATTGCAAAGCAGCGCAGCACCTTACTCTTTGGGCAGTGGACCTGATGAACAATCGGCTATTGACGTAACACTTAACCCACAAACCTCAGAAGAACACCCGCTGCTGACGCCGGCTCAGAGGTTGGAGCAAATGCAACTGTTCCAATCTCATGCTGACAGTCTGCTGATGAGTCTCGATTCTAGGATGGCTATCGTGTTCGAGGCTTTGCAAGGAAATCTGCAAAGCTATCAAGCTTCCTTGAGACAAGAACTCGAAAATATGTACGGTTTGAGCCAGCAGAGCGAGGCGATGTTCGCGGCTTTGGTCAACCACTTGGCCTCACAGTTGGGGCGAGAAGCTTCTTCCTACGTTCAACAGCCGATCGATTTAGCAAATAATCTCGAAACCGTCACCCCAACCGCAGCCGATCAATCTTCTGTCGCTCCCGCCCCTTCAAATACTGCGATCGAGAACTCAGCCACAGAGACTCAGACTGGAGACTCGGTGCAGGAAATTCGCACCGGCGAATTCGGAGAACAAGACAGATTTCCCTACGCCGGTACAGAAATTTCTCCGCAATTCAGACAGTTGAGGCGCGACCGCGATCGCATTCAAGCCCCAATTTTGCTCCCGGAGTTGCAAGATAATTTGTTCGATTCTGCACCCGAAACATCGGGAAATGCAACGGAGTTTACTGGCGGTGAATCGGAGAATAGCTTAACAGAAACAGGCGAAAATATTGAGGATTTGTATGCAAGTTTGTTCGCGGGAGAAGCGGTTCCTGAAGTAGAATTACAAATCGAAAGTACCCCCGTAGAAACTACTGTAATTGAGCCCCAAAGTGAAGGTGTACAATATCGAGCGTCGGCGGACGAGGAAACTGCCGAATCGCTAAAAATGACCGAAGATTTGTTTGTAAATCTGCTGGATGAAGGCGAATCTCTGGAAGAGATTTTAGTAGATGAAGATTCAGACTTGGTAATGGGGAATTCTGTAGAGTCTCTAACTTTAGATAGTGCAGATTTATTTGAACCGCAAGGGGCAACAGTACCTCAAGTTTCAGAAGCACCAGCCTCAACCGCCGAGGTGCAACTTGACGCGGACGATCGAGAAAATCTAGAAACGGCTCAAAACCAAGGCGAGCAGTTCGGCGCTACAGTCCCTCAATCAGCAGCTTTGCCGTTGAGAACATCTGCCGAAATTAGCCCAAACCGCCCCAGTGCCGAGTCCCGTGTGCCGAGTGCCGGTGACGTTCAAACTGGCGAGTTCGACTCATCCTCGCAGCGCCTCGATGAGGGGTACATCCAAGCTTCGCCGGACGAGGACTTGCTGCCGGTCGAGGCATTAGAAGATGACCTCGATCGAGCTCTAAATTTGGACAACAATACTCTGGAACTTTTGGAGGCAGACCTCTACAATCTGGAGGGATTGGAAAATACTAGCTTCGGGCGATCGAATTTCTCAGTCGCTAACAGCTTGGATTTATCGGCGAGTTCCCCCGAAGGCATTGCAAACAATCCCTTTGCGGAGGCGGCAGAGGAAGAACTCGGCACGCTGGAGGATTTGTTCTCGGATGTGTTGGAACTCTCCTCTGATGATGAACCCTTTGTTTTGGAAAACGAACTTGAGGATGATTTGTTTGCGGAGGAAGACGACTCGAATTTGACGCTAGACGAGATTTTGGCTAGTTTGACCGAGACCGATCGACCTTTGACGGATTCTCCCCCTCCAGAAACTGCCGAAACTAACGAACTGCGATCGAGTCCTCCAGAAAGTCAAAAAAAAAACCTAATTTCGACAGAGAGTAAAGCAGGAGTTGTTCAGGGGAAAACCGATTTTAGCGAGTTAGCCGGGCCACAGCAGCAAGACTCGGCTGGGCATTCTGCAGCAGGTGCGATCGCCCCATCACAACGCCGGAATTCTAGCTGGTATTTAGGCATTGATTTCGGTTCCACCGGCCTGTCTGCGGCTTTGCTCGATCGCACCAGCGGCGAGTTGCACCCGATTTACTGGGAAGCATCGCAGGCTGAGGCTTGGGCAGCAGACGCCAGTTGTCGGATTCCCTCGGCTGCGGTGCTGGCGAACACAGCCCCAGGAAGCCTAGGGTCAGAGGTGACAGTCAAGTCGGTGGGATTCCGACCCCAGGCTTTGGCTGCAGGAGAATTTTTACTGGAAAATTTTAAATGGCCTTTAAAGGTGGGCATTCCTTATCAGCGGGAAGCGGATGGGATGTACGAACCGCTGTTGCAGTGGTCGCCCTTGCAGGCTTTTTCGATCGCCTTGCCGCTGCAATGCGTGCGGGCACTGCTGGCTACTTTGAATCCGAGTTTGCGGGGACAAAAATTTGCCGAATCAGGGGAAATTTTGGATTCTGCACCAAGGGCGAATTTTGCAGGATTGCCAGTTTCTAATTTAATTTGTAGGGCTTCGGGACTGACGCCAGAAACTCTCGATGCGGCGCTTTTAGACTTGCAGGGTGTAATTTTGGGGACTCCGGCCGGCTGGTCGGATGTTTATATGTTTAATCTGCAGGAGGCGGTTTTGGGCGCGTCTCTGGTGGCTTCTGATTCGCAAATTTTTGTGGTGGAAGATGCGATCGCCACTTTGCTTGCTGCTGTAACTCCTGTGAAAAATAACATGGAAGTCGAGTCGTCAGCCGTGGATTCTGCTAAGGGCGGTGAAGAAGCTGCACCGCTGGCTGTGAATGCTTCGTCTTTTAGCGGGGGAACTTTGATTTTGAATGCGGGGGCGGCGACGGTGGAATTAGCTTTAGTTGAGTTGCCGTCTAATCTTCAAGATTTAAGTCGTGCTGATTTTACTTGCCACAGTTTTGATGCGGCTGGCGATGCTTTCGATCAGGATATTATCTGTCAGTTGTTGGCTAAAAATGAAACTTGGGGAATGTCGATCGATTTGCCACGTCCTGGCCATCCTGATTTGCCGAACCGCTATCAATTGCAGCAGCGGTTACAAGGTTCTGCTTTTGGCCTGCAATTGTTAGAGGCGGCAAGGCAAATAAAAGTTATTTTGCAACATCAAAAAAGTTTTACTTTGGATATTGGCCAGCAGCATTGGGATGTCAAGCGCAAAGATTTGGAAAGTCTGGTTTTAGTGCCTTTTGTGCAGCAGTTGAATCGTGAATTGAATGCTTTGCTCAGCCGCGCGGGGATGTCGCCGGCGGGGATTAATCAGGCGATTTGTGCGGGGGGTATGGGTGCTTGGCCTGCGATCGCCCGCTGGTTGCGGCAGAAGCTGCCGAATGCGATCGTGGTTCAAGACCAGGAATTGCACGGCGATCGAGATATTTTTGAGATTGACAATTCTGCATTAAATTCTGTATCTCAAAGTACAAATTTTCCCCAAAAAATTGGTCGAGTTGCCTGCGGGTTAGCGAGTTTGGCTCTCTATCCTCAAATTTTGGGTGTGTCGCAGCAGCAGTACAGCGACTTTTTTCTGCTCTGGGAATTAATGCAGGTTTTGGGCCAGGAAACTCTGAGCTTTCAGGAAATTTTGCAGTTGTTGGAACGCCAAGGCGTGAATACCCGCACCTGCGAACCCCGAATTTTGCGGATTTTGGAAGGAAATTTGCCGGCGGGACTTGTGCCTGCGGAGGAAGATTTCATGCTGCTCGCCGAGGAGTCGAGGCAAAATCCTGATTGGGAAGCAATTTGGGCTGAGCCGCTTTTCATTGAAGATGTCTCACGGGGTTATCGTTTGAATCTGGAACACGCCTCTGTTGTTCGCGAATATTTAGGCAAACTCGCCTCTAGCAGCCAGCAAAAATTGTTAGAGCCGCTAACACTTGCTTGGGATGTTCGCACCGATATTTATCGCTAAACGGCAAAAAACCCGGTTTCTCAGTAGAATCCTCCCTGTCTTCGGGGAAGGGTTCTAGTCGAAACCAGGTTTTTTTGCGTCCAGGACTAACTTTTTTCTGTAAATGTACGCAAGTTTACATAAACTTTATACGTTTTTATAGAAAACACATAGAAACTTTATAAAAGTGTGAGTGCTTTTTAAAGATTGTGCAAAGCTGAGCATTTCAGGTTCTGCAGATTTGGGATGGCTAATAAGATGGACGTAAGAGATCGTTAAAGTTGAGACAAATCATATGAAATTTCCGATGGGTGCCTCGTCGAAATCATCATTATCAGAAATGCTGTCCTTATTTTTTCAAGAATTTACTTACAGAGTCGGTGTATCAAAACAACAGCATCACCGATCCGTAACGAGCAAGGTAAAACGGTCGATCGATATTTTGGGCTCGCTGCTGGGACTGGCAATTGCTGCAGTGGTGGCGGTGCCGGTGGCAGTGGCGATGCTGTGGGACAATCCGGGCCCGCTGCTTTACAGTCAAGTCCGCTGCAGCTTCAAAGGGCGACCTTTCAGAATATGGAAATTTCGATCGATGGTTGTCGGTGCAGAAAACCTCAAACATTTAGTTAGGAACCAAGCCAAGGGTCACATTTTTAAGAATGAAAATGACCCGCGAATTACCCGCGTCGGCCGCTTTTTACGGTGCACGAGTTTGGACGAGTTGCCTCAATTCTGGAATGTGTTAGTTGGCGACATGAGTTTAGTGGGAACTCGACCGCCAACTCCCGATGAAGTTGCTGCCTATGACGATTTTCACTGGCAGCGTTTAAATGTCAAAGCCGGTATTACTGGGGAGTGGCAAGTCAACGGACGGTCTGGAGTTAAAGACTTTGACGAGATTGTCCGCATGGATCTCGACTATCAGCGCAAGTGGTCTGTTGTCTACGACATCACTCTGATTTGCCAAACAATTGGGGTTGTCTTCAGTAAAAACGGTGCGTGTTAATAGACTTGCTGTTTGGGTTGTTTTGGGATTTTAAATTTTAGGGAAAACCGGGGATGAAATAGTAGGAAACGGATTAAATGTATGTTAATAGAATTAGCGATTGGTGATGCTTACGGTGCGGGTTTTGAATTTGTTGACCAGCAGACGATCGAATTGTACAACAATCTCAACGGCTACATCAAGCATCCCCGTCACGACATTCAGCCTGGGTGTTACACCGACGATACGCAGATGAGTTTAGCCGTCGCAGAAGCTATCGTCAGCCGAGAACCTTGGACACCGGAACTTTTAGCCAGCAAATTTGTTGCAGCTTTTGGGCGCGATCGGCGATTGGGTTATGCTGGTAAATTTTACAATTTTTTGCTACAAGTTCAAGACGGAAAAGAATTCTTAGACAAAATTCACTCCGCTAGCGATAAAAGCGGATCGGCGATGCGAGCAGGCCCCATTGGAATTTTTCCTACTATTGAAAAAGTTATCGAAAATGCTACCATTCAAGCTGCCATTACTCACAATACTCCTGATGGCATTAAAGCAGCTAGAGCGGCCGCTTTGATGTCTCATTACTTTATTTATCAGCTAGGTTTAAAGAAGAATTTGGGAAATTTTCTAGAAAAGCACGTCCCTGGTGAGTGGTCGATACCTTGGCAAGGAGAAGTCAGCGTTAAAGGTGTGGTCTGTGTTAGAGCAGCTATTACTGCGGTCATGCGAAATGATAGTATGAGCACACTGCTCCAAGATTGCATTGCTTTTTCGGGAGATGTTGATACAGTAGCAACAATTGCTTTAGCTGCTGGTTCCTGTAGCAATGAAATTGCCCAAGACCTGCCAGAAAATCTGGTACAAGGATTAGAAAATCTATCTTACGGCAGAGATTATATTATAGAACTGGATCGACAGTTAATGAATTGCGCGATCGACTTCTGACTTCTTCCTGAGATAGGTTACATCCGTTAAATCCCTTACACTGCTTCGTTGCCGAACTTCTTTCTATTAGGACTAAGACCAACTGTCACAAATAGGGTTAAATTTTAGGTATGTAGTTGCGCTTTAGCGCTCTTTCCTAAGCTAAGAGCGCTAAAGCGCAACTACATACCTTTGTTTGATTTTGCCCTTTGCCTTAGTCATATCTATTATGAATTTGCCTAATTTGATTACTTTTTCTCGCTTGCTGGGAGTACCTTTCCTGCTCTACGGTTTGTACGACCCAAGCGCTCAAAGCCGCTGGATTTGCACCGCAATTTTTGTGGTAGCTGCGGCTACTGATTGGCTGGACGGCTATTTGGCTAGGAAGCTGAATCAAATTACCGATTTGGGTAAGTTTCTCGATCCTTTGGTGGATAAATTGTTGGTGCTCGCGCCGCTTTTAGTGTTGATTGAGTTGGGTCGAGTCCCGGCTTGGGGAGTGTTTTTGATTTTGGGCAGGGAGTTGACAATTGCGGGGTGGCGTGTTAATAAAACTACGATTTCGGGAGCTAATATTTGGGGGAAGTTGAAGACGGTGAGTCAGATTGTGGCGATCGCACTTTTAATTGCTCCTCTGTCTGAAGCGTGGAATTTTCCGGCATTAATTGCTTTTTGGGTTTCTGTGGCTTTAACTTTGATTTCTGGCGCTATTTATCTGTGGCCGGAAAAGACTGCTGAGGACAAGTAAATCGGTTTTTTAACCGCAGATGAACGCGGATTAACGCAGATAAAAACTACGATATAGTTGTAGGGACACGGCACTGCCGTGTCCTAGCCGTAGCTTAATAATGACTCCCAGATTTCCGGTAATGCACCGCTGTCACGCCGTCATTTTTCAGCAAATGACCGTTTTCAACCGCCGCATAAACTACCCAGTGATCGCCGCATTCCATCCGACTTATCACTTCGCATTCCAGATAAGCTAGAGCATCAGTCAAAACTGGACAGCCGTTGCTAGCTTCCATTGTTTCGACTCCCGCAAATCTGTCTTCTCCCGGAGCAAAGTTTTTCATGAAATACTTCCGCAACTGTCGCCCTTCGGCTAAGATGTTGAGTACAAACTTATCTCCGGCATACATCAAAGCTTCGATCGATCGATCTTTCGCCACCGCAATCGTCACGCCAGGGGGATTAAACGTTGCTTGCGACACCCAGGAAGCCAGCATCGCACTGGTGACATCCCCCCGCTTCGCCGAGAGTACGCACAGCGAACCAACGAGTCTTCCTACTGCTTGTTCAGTGCGATCGCTCCCCGCTGCTAACTGGGGTTTCGGTGTCCGCAATTTTTGCGATCGAATCAAAGCTTGAGCAAAATCCGTTCCCGCTTCTTTGCACTCGTGAATCGTCGTCGCCGTCGGCTTAAACTTGGCTCGAATCGGCTCAAATCCAATTCGATAGCCGGCATCTTTCAGCTTGTTTTCCACTAAGTCGATCGCCTCTCCACTCCAGCCAAAAGAACCGAAAACCCCCGCTAGTTTGCTCTTAGTTGCGGTGGATAAAACAATTCCCAAAGCTGTTTGAATTTGCGTCGGAGCGTGTCCTGCTAGCGTGGGAGTTCCGATGATAAATCCCGCGCATTTTTCGATCGCCTCTTGAATTTCTCCCGGTTCGGCAAATTCGCAGTTAATACTTTCCACCGCAACGCCGGCTTTCGTAATTCCTTTGGCGATCGCCTGCGCTAAAGTCGCCGTATTTCCGTAAGCCGAAGCATAAATCAAAGCAACTGTCAAGTCCTTTGAATTTTGTTGCTGGCTCCATTCCCGATACAAATTGCTCAGTTCATTAAGGCCGTAACGGACGATCGGGCCGTGACCGGGAGCATAAAATGCTGCTGGTAAATCGGCGAATTTATCCATTGCGGTCAGCACTTGTTTTGCCTGAGATGCGTGCAGGGAATCGTAATAATAGCGCCGATCTTCGGTGTAAACGCTCCACCCTTCATCGAATACTTGGTCGCCGCAAACGTGAGCTCCAAATAGTTTGTCAGTGAACACGATTCGAGTGTGCGGATCGTAGGTGCAAAGTTCATCAGGCCAGCGAGGAGTGGGAGTCGCGATGAATTTTAAGGCGTGACCTTTACCTAAGTTGAGAGTTTCTTCTCCCCGAACGATCATAATGTTTAATTCTTGGTCGGGAAAAGCGGCCCGCAAACTAATTGCTGCTGGATTAGTGCAAACCAAAGCTACTTGAGGAGCTAATTCTAACAGAGCTTTAATCGTGGTTGCTCTGTTAGCATTAAAATGCCCCAAAATCACGTAATCCAGCTTTGTCAAGTCCACCCGTTTCTGCAAAAATTCCAGATAATTTTGAGTAAAAGATTCCCCTGGCGGGTCGAACAAAGCAGTTTTGTCAGCTTGAATAATATAGCTATTTGCTGTCGTCCCCTTTTGCAGCGAATACTCGACTTCAAATTTGAGTCTGTCCCAAGTGCGCGATCGCACAATAAAAGTATCGAGTGCGATCGGGATAAACTGCACGTCGCGGGGTTTGGCATCCGATGCGAGTCTAGGAGTCAAAGTGTTAGTCATTAATTGCACCTATGAGAAACTGAACTACAGAACTTCTTTTGATTTCGTGCCAAAACTTGGTATCTACAATGTCAAACCTTGCACCTCTACCCTGTAAATTGGTATCGAGGTCAGTCAGAAATTCCCTGGTTTTCAGATCGTCCCCAATTTGGATAAAGCTAACCCCAATTTCTTCATCTTTCTCTATTTTATTTGCCGCACTTACAAGAATTTCGGCAACAGCAGCGGTATTTTCTGGTTTTTGATCTAGGACTGCAACAATTATTGCTCCGTTCTTCCCTGTGGGATTTGTTTTGCTTGCGAAATAGTCGCTAAAAGTTGCTGTCAGAGCTTCTTCCAAATGAATTGTAGTCGGCTTTGCTGAATCCGGTTCCGTATTTTGTCGCTGCAAAATTTCAGCTAACCGCGCTACATTGGAATTTTTATACTTCCACATAGGAGTAGAAGCTTCGTAAAGGGTGATGCCGTCGCTGTCAAATTGCTGACATTTTTTTGCTAAGTCGATCAGAGATGCCTGTGCTTCTACCCAATCCTCGTACCAAGGATGGTGAGGGTCTCTGCTGGCATCGCTTCGGGCAATAATAATTGTGTAATCTCGGTCTTCTAAAAGATTGGCAGGCATTGGCAATTCCCCTAGTTAAAATGGAGTCAAAATGACAACGGTTTGCCCGGTTTGCTGCTTGTGGCGCACCCAACACCCAGAACCCGGTAAGGTGCGCCACAAGCACCCAACGTTGAGAGTTTTTGGGTAGCCAGTTGCGTCCTAGACTGTAATTGTAGGGTGCGGCTGTACATAGTCGATGATGAAGTCGAATAAAACATCGGCTGACGCACCTTACTAATACGTTTGAGGTGTGTTGACTCAGACAGTCGATCGATATATCGTTGAATTTCCCTCTTGCTTCTGACAACTGCCAACAGTCAACAGTCAACTGACAACCGTCAACTGTCAACCGTCAACTGACTTCCTAATAGTGATTTCCGACTTTTCGGTGGTGAACTGCCGGCAGTGCATCTGGATTGGAGACGCGGCCGCTATCGACGATCGCATATACGATATGATGATCCGAAAGTTCCATCCGGCTGACTACTTCGCATTCCATGTAAGCCAAAGCATCTGTCAAAATCGGAGAACCGTTGGTAGCAGGTTGAGTTTTAACTCCGGCAAATCGATCGGCACCAGGAGCAAAACGCTTTAAAAAGTGCCTCATCAAGGTTTGATAATTGCCTTCTTCCAGCACGTTGAGAACAAATTTATCTCCCGCGTGCATCATCGATTCGATAGCCCGATCCTTCGCAACTGCTATTGTTAAACCTAGCGGTTTAAAGCTAGCTTGAGTTACCCAAGAAGCCAGCATCGCACCGCTAACATCGCCTTTTTGGGCGGTGATGATGTACAGTCCGCCACTGATTCGTCCCAAAGCTTTATCGAGGTCGCTGTCGAGGGATTTCATCTGTTTGACTGCTTTGTCCCGCGTCAGCCACTGTCCCAAGTCGGTGCCGGCTTCGTCGCAAAGTTGATAACTCGCTTCTGTCGGTGATTCTTTAATTAAAATGTTGGGAAATGCTTCTTTTAAACCCAACTCTTTGAACTTGTTTCGCAGCGGGTAAACTGATACGTCATCGCCGCCACCGGATTCACACAAACCGAAAGATTGTTTGTTGTTAGCTGCAACTAAAATTGTGTTGATTGCGGCTTCGGCATTCACAGCAGCAGTACCACTACTCGGCGGCGAACAAATTACGATACCGGCGGCGGTACCGACAAGTTCGCGGACTTCTTGCAAGTCGGCGATTCTCAAATCCATCATTTCCACGGCGACACCGGTTTTGGTGATACCGTGGGCGATCGCTTGGCTGAGTCGATCGCTAAATCCGTAGTCGGAGGTGTAAAATACCGCTACAGTGGTTTCTGCCTTAGCTTGCGCTTGGCTCCACTTTTTGTAGCGTCCGGTAAGTTCAACTACGTTGTGCCGCAGCAACGGCCCGTGACCGGTAGCAACTGTACCGATTTCTCCCAATTCTGCCATCCGCTTCATTGCAGCGAGTACCGATCGAGCATTGGGACCCATCAAACACTCATAATAAAAGTGGTAATCTTCCTCAATTGCTGCTAAATCGTCATCGAAGGTGCTGTCAGAACAGTAGTGCATCCCGAAAGCGTCGCAGGTAAACAGCACTTGAGTTTTGCTGTCGTAGCTAAAAATAGTATCGGGCCAGTGCAAGTTCGGCGCCGATACGAATTCGATAATGTGGTCGTTTCCTAAATCTAGTTTGTCCCCGTTTTTGACTACCAATCGCTCAAATGGTTGGTGTACAAGGTTTTCTAAAAATTGAATTGCTACTTTGGCCCCCACGACAATGGCTTGGGGTGCCAACGCCAGCACGTCTTTGACTAAACCGCTGTGGTCTGGTTCGGTGTGGCTGATAATTAAATAGTCAATCTCTTTGGGGTCAATTTCGCCCGTCAGAGTGTCCATGTATTGCTGGCGAAACTTCTCGTGCGAGGTATCGACGAGGGCTGTTTTTTCACCGCGAATGATGAATGAGTTGTATGTTGTACCGTTTTTGAGTCCGAATTCGATGTCAAAGCGGTCTCTATCCCAGTCCAGGCATCGAATTGCCGTTGTGTCAGGGGCAATTTCGACTTTTTCCACCGTCAATCTGCGTTGGACTCGTTCAGTCAGCGCTACCATCAGTGCCTCCTTGTCTTTTACCCATTACCTTATTGTCTTCATTCTGACACGTTTCTTTTGTAAATCTTTATCAAATTTCCTATCACTCAGTTAAGCATCCCAAAAGTTATCTATAACTCTTGACAAAAAGCAAATATGTGTGGTATGGAAAGCAAGTTTGATCGATTGGGCGATCGAGGTACTGAGTTTTGCATGGAAATTCCTCTCCCGCAGTCAATTAGTTAGTAGCCACTTAACTTGTACAAAATGTGCAGTAAGACGATCGAATAAAAAAATCCCAAATCCACAAGCCCCAATCAATTAAGTGATGTAAAGCTATCTCTGAAAGTTCCTTTGATAAAACTAATTTGGGGTGACAATTAGGACAGTCGCAACAGCGATTGCAGGAGTGGTGGGAACTAAAAACTGCCCAAAATATACCGAATGTCAAATTGCCATCTTGGTTTGATTCCCCCATCTTGTGGGCGATCGTTAAAGCCGCTTTTTGGTTAATCTTAGCATTGCTCGCAGTCTGGGCGAGTTGGCAGATTTGGCAACTGTTACGTTTTTATATTCATAATTTCAAAAAGAGGAATCAAACAACTGATGGAAGTGCGAAAAAAACAATTAACGATTTGTCGGTAGCAGAGTGGTTGTTGCAATCGCAAAAGTTGCAGCAGCAAGGGAAATACCGCCAAGCTTGCCGCTGTGTTTACATGGCGGTGTTGCAGCGGTTAAATGATGCGGGAACTGCGGTTCACCAACCCAGTCGCACTGATGGCGAATATTTGCAATTAATCCAGCAATTACCCCAGCCCGTGCCTTACGAAACTGTGATAACAATACATGAGCAACTATATTTTGGGAATACGGAAGCTGACGCCTCAACCTTTGAACAGTGTCAGCAAGCTTATCAACAAATTAAGGATTAAGTAGGTAAGCGCAAAAAAACAATAATATCCAATCGATCAATTTAGCGACGGGTTTTACCAACAATAATTGCCACAAACCAACAATCTCAAAAAACCCCACCCAATAGCCAATTGCCATCTACTTTTTTCAATATACAAGGGTTCAAGGTCGTACTATAATAACGGGCGTAGCATCTAAGAGTACGACCTTGAAAGGGTTCTATCAGACCGAAGTAGCAAATGGGTTGAAGGAACTCGATCCAGTACCAGCCCCAGCAATGGGATTCTGGTCGAGGGCGCCCACAATCGACCCTGTAGGTGAAGGCCACCACCAGTTCTGGGTGCCAGCGACTGTCACACTAGGATGAGCGCTCGCCACCCAATTGAAATAGTTGGTGATGAAATTGCTTATATCCACTGCTCCCACAAGCAAGCTGGAATCCTGTGGCAGGATACCACCGATCGCACTAGCCGAACGATCGCCAGTAAGTGGATCGTCGAAGACAATACTCGCTGCACTTAAGGGATCGACCCGAGCAGGTGCAACCTCATCGTCTAGGATGTTCAAAATGGCGGTGCTTTGCGTTTCAATCGTGGCATTGCCTGTAGGGTTGGTCAAACTTAAGTTGACAGTTTCGAGATCCTCCTCCAAAGCGTCATCGACTCTCCCAAGAGTGATGGTTTTGTCTGCGGTGTCCCCAGAGGCAAAATTCACAGCAAGGGGAACATTGAAGTGGTCATCAGGGTTTGTAGCAGTACCATTGGTCAACTCCACCGTGGCTGAGACCGCGCCAGTAGCACTGCCAATGGGAGTAACTGTCACGGCTGCAATCGGGGTGTCATCTTCGTTATCGATCGGAGTAGGTGCAACCTCATCGTCTAGGATGTTCAAAATGGCGGTGCTTTGCGTTTCAATCGTGGCATTGCCTGTAGGGTTGGTCAAACTTAAGTTGACAGTTTCGAGATCCTCCTCCAAAGCGTCATTGACTCTCCCAAGAGTGATGGTTTTGTCTGCGGTGTCCCCAGAGGCAAAATTCACAGCAAGGGGAACATTGAAGTGGTCATCAGGGTTTGTAGCAGTACCATTGGTCAACTCCACCGTGGCTGAGACCGCGCCAGTAGCACTGCCAATGGGAGTAACTGTCACGGCTGCAATCGGGGTGCCATCTTCGTTATCGATCGGAGTAGCGATCGGAGTAGCGATCGGAAGATTGGTCACAGGAGCGATCAGAGAACCGATCGGAAGATTGATCGGAGTAGCTGGAACATCATCGTCTACGATGGTCAAAGTAGCGGTGCTTGGCGTTCCAATCGAGGCATTGGCTGTAGGCAGGATCAATCTTAACTGGAGAGTTTCGGGCTCCTCCACCAAAGTATCGTTGATGATCGGAATGGTGATGGTTTTGTCTGCGGTGTCCCCACTGGCAAAATTCACAGCAAGGGGAACATTGAAGTAGTCACCAGAGGTTGTAGCAGTCTCATCGGTCAACTCCACCGTGGCTGAGACCGCGCCAGTAGCACTGCCAATGCGAGTAACTGTCACGGCTACATTCGGTGTTCCATCTTCGTTGACGCTAAATTCTTGAGCACTAAATTGCAGGCTGGTGTCATCGTCCACGATATCCAAAGTGGCGGTCTTTTGCGTTCCAAGCGAGGCATTGCCTGTAGGCTGGGTCAACGTTAACTGGAGAGTTTCGAGATCCTCCACCAAAGTATCGTTGACGATCGGAATGGTGACAATTTTGGGTGCGCTGTCCCCAGCCCCAAAATTAACAAAGATGGGAACATTGCTGTAGTCATCAGGGGCTGTAGTCACATTTGTCAAGTCCACCATGGCTGAGACTGCGCCAGTCGTACTGCCAGTGCGAGTGACTGTCACGGCTGCAATCGGCGTTCCATCTTCGTTGACGCTAAACTCTGGAGCACTAAATTGCAGGGTGCTGTCATCGTCCACGATGTCCAAAGTGGCGGTCTTTTGCGTTCCAAGCGAGGCATTACCTTTAGGCTGGGTCAACGTTAACTGGAGAGTTTCGAGCTCCTCCACCAAAGTGTCGTTGACGATCGGAATGGTGACGGTTTTGGGTGCAGAATCCCCACTGGCAAAATTCACAGCAAGGGGAACATTGAAGTAGTCACCAGGGGTTGTAGCGCTACCATTGCTGAGGTTCACCGTGGCTGAGACTGCGCCAGTCGTACTGCCAGTGCGAGTGACTGTCACGGCTACATTCGGCGTTCCATCTTCGTTGACGCTAAACTCTGGAGCACTAAATTGCAGGGTGCTGTCATTGTCCACTATGTTCAAAGTGGCAGTATTTTGCGTTCCAAGCGAGGCATTACCTGTAGGCTGGGTCAACCTTAACTGGAGAGTTTCGAGCTCCTCCACCAAAGTGTCGTTGACGATCGGAATGGTGACGGTTTTGGGTGCAGAATCCCCACTGGCAAAATTCACAGCAAGGGGAACATTGAAGTAGTCACCAGGGGTTGTAGCGGTACCATTGCTGAGGTTCACCGTGGCTGAGACTGCGCCAGTCGTACTGCCAGTGCGAGTGACTGTCACGGCTGCAATCGGCGTTCCATCTTCGTTGACGCTAAACTCTGGAGCACTAAATTGCAGGCTGGTGTCATTGTCCACTATGTTCAAAGTGGCGGTGCTTTGCGTTCCCAAGGTGACACGGCTGGTGCCGGTGGGGTTGGTCAATCTTAAATTAACGGTTTCGTTACCCTCGACCAAGGTGTCATCGACAATGGGAATGGTGATAGTCTTAGCTGCGGTGTCCCCATTGGCAAAATTGACGCTGATGGGAGCATTGTTGTAGTCTCCAGGGGCTGTAGCAGTTCCATTAGTGAGGTTCACGGTAGCTGATGCGGTGCCGACGCTGCTGCCAGTGCGAGTGACTGTCACGGCGGCAACAGCCGTCCCATTTTCGTTGACGCTAAAGGTTGGAGCACTAAACTGAAGGCTAATCGGATCTTCAGTTCCTTGATATTCAATGTTCCGCACCAGGTAGTCGGAACCATCGTCTTTGAAGGGGGTAGCGACGTAGGCAGCGGTGGCGCTATCGTAGGCTTTGGTGGAGAACCGCAGTTCGTCAAAAGTAGCGCCGCCCAGAGGGTTTGCATCTATCTTGAATTTGAAACTGCCATCGGTTCGATCGCCAATGAAAGTCACTCCATCTGAAGACACAGCGAGCGGTTTTGGAGCGATCGGAGCGTTGAGGCGAGTGAAAGTAAAATTGGTAGCCGGTACCAAAACCCCATTATTGAAGACTTGCAGGAGACCAACTTCGTTACCTTGATCGCCCAAACCTGGACTTGTTTTGGGACTCAATGCACTGAGGTCGATCGTGGCGCTAGTAATGTCTTGGTTATCTGCCCATTTCACCTTCAGCGCCTGAGATTGATTGGTGTTGGGGTTATGGTTGATTTCCGCCCGATTTTTCTTAGCGTCGGTAAACCAACCATCATAAGAGGATGGGGCACCAATACCACCGGTACTGCCGTAGCTCAACCAGCTTTTAGGGTTTTCGTTCGTTGCTAAGGTGAGGTTGCTGATGACACTAGGGTTAAGATAGTCAGTTTCAAAGCCATCAAAAGCTATTCCAGACAGTTTGATGCCTTGATTCTGGGCGGCAGTAGGCCATTTTGCGATCAGGTCATTGAGAGCGCTGTAATTATTGGTTTGACCCAAAGAACCAGTGAATGAAGTAGCCATAGCTTCTGTGTTAGTGATGAGTAATTAAGGATTAGAAGTGACTGAAAACCAGATGTTGGGCTTTCTTTATCGTTATCAGTCACTGCAAGAAAAATTTCGTCATAAGTAGGTGCAGATAAATCCTGGAAAAATGCTTACCCTGCCCAAATGCTTTCCCAATAAGCAGTTCAAGGCTAGATTGCCCCTGATTAGATGTTAAGTGTAATTACTTCCCTACTTAATATAGATGCTTATTCTGGCGCTGCTGAATCAAAACCTGTAGGGGTAATTCTAAGTGCTTAGCCCGTCAGCGGTGTGGCAACCGCGGGGGGATTTGCCCTACAAATTGCATACCCAATTCAGCAACGCCGGTTCACAATATCTTTACAATCTAGATATCGTGGGTTGACTTTCCCCTATCTCTATCATGGCTTAGAACCCCTGCCTCTGTAAAGTCGGAAAAGTCGGATCGTAAAGTCGGAAAAGTCGGATCTTTGCCATGAGTACCTAATTTAGGATGTTGCTGAATACAGGTATGAATTCAAGATTGCCAAATGACTATAAGCCCGCTTGAGGGTGAGTTGTGTAACCTCAAGCGAAAAGTTGATTCATACCTGTATTCAGGAACGCGATTATTCCTTACTTTCATCATCAATAAGTTTTATCCGGAAAAAGTGCGCTCTTTTTTTCAGCCCTATAAAAAGCGGCTTTTCCACATCTGTAGAGGAGAGCTTAAATCCCAGATGCTGGCCCCCCAAGAGGGAGCGTTCACTGCTTCAGCGGGCAAAAGTGGATTAGGAGAGACTATTATGAGTAAAAATAATCGGCTCTTCCGTACTTGCTATGCTAAATTATTAGTTTCGAGTGCCTCAGAGCTAGCTATACGCGGTTTCAGTGCGCTCGCAGGTGGCTCAAAGACAGATTTATCTGAAATAATCCTCAAAGCCTTGCTTTGCAAGGTTTTCAATATAATTTAAAGCTAAATTAGCATACTAAGTACGGAAGACCCAAATAATCAGGGTTTTATATGTCTACGCATAACCCTGTTGGGAATTTCTAAAAATAGAGGTTCGGGCGTAAGTTAAATCTGATTTCATTAAAAATGCGTTAGCGAAGCTAGCCGTAGGCATCGCTAAAAAACCAAGTTTATTGGTGCTCCGTAATGTGATTGACGATCGCCCTCAAGATGTCAAATAGGTTCTCTACTACTGCCAAAGTGACAAAAAAGGCTTAATCTGACTCAAGCAGGAATTATGCACTTACCCTCTTCTGATTTGTCAGCGGCAACTCTACAATAAACTCAGTTCCTTCGCCCACCTGACTGACGCAGCTCAGCTTGCCGCCGTGAGCTTGAACAATTACCTGATAGCAGACTGAAAGTCCTAAACCCGTACCTTTACCCACAGGTTTAGTAGTAAAAAATGGGTCAAAAATCTTGTCTTGAATTTCCACAGGAATTCCACTTCCGGTGTCGCGGACAGAGATTGTTACCCAGTCCGGCTCGCTTTGCCAACTGCGGATAGTTAATTCCCCCGGTTTGCTCGTTGACTGGAGCGCATCTAAAGCATTGTCAATCAAATTATAAAATACTTGGTTAATTTGACTGGCATGACATTGGACGGGCGGCAAACTGCCGTATTGCTTGTCTATTTTGATATGGGTTTTTAGCTTATTTTGCAGCATCAAAAAACTGCTTTCTAAACCTTCATTCAAATCTACTGGTTTTAATTCAGCGTGGTCTAAACGAGAAAAATTTCGCAGCGTCATCACGATCGAGCGAATCCTCCCGCTGCCTTCCCGCATTGAATTGATCAGTTTACCAAAGTCTTCTCGAATGTAATCGAGTTCTAGTTCTTCATTGATTCTGACCATTGCCTCCCCTGCTTCCGGGCAGGCATTGCCGACCTGTTCTAGAGCTTGGTTCAACGCTTTAAAATATTCTTGAGCGTGAAACAAGTTAGCGTGGATGAAATTGTTGGCGTTGTTAATTTCATGAGCAATTCCCGCTACCATTTGCCCCAAACCTGACATTTTTTCGCTTTGAATCAATTGCTGCTGTGCCGATCGCAATTCTTCTAACGCAGCCTGCAACTGCTGGGTTTGAGCTTGAGATTTTACCGCAGCGTCTTGGACTTGGCTGTAAAGTTCTGCTTGCTGAATGGCGATCGCCATTTGGTTGGCTATCTGGGAGAGCAACTCCATTTCTTGCCGCTGCCAATTGCGGGTATCCCCGCACTCGTGAGCAATCAGCAAACCCCACAGCCTACCGGGATATTTAGGATTATAGCTTCCGGCTGTGTCGGAGGTATTTTCTTCAGTTCTGGATGTAACTATCGGCACAATCAGATTAGCTTTTACCTGCAAACTATCTAAGAAATCGACATGACAAGGCTCTAAACCAGCATTAAAAATATCATTAATTGCTTTGACACGCCCTTGCTGGTAAAGATCGGCGTAATCTCCTCGGAAACACTTATCAGCCCCCATATCTCCTAAAATTGAAGGCCAAGGAACAGTCATGTTTTCAACAACAACTTTTCCTTGCCAGTTGTCTTGAAACTGATAGATAATTACTCGATCGCACTGCAACAGTTGGCGGACTTCCCTCACGGCTGTTTCCAGGATAGTTCCCAGATCCAGGGTACTGCGAATTTGGTTGCCGATCAGCCGTAGCAGGGATTCTCGTTCGGCTTGGCGCCTGGTTTTGCTATATAGTTTGGCTTGATTGATCGCGATCGCCAATTGCGATCCTACCCCTTCTAAAAGCTGCTGTTCCCAATCAGTCCATTCCCGTTCGCGATCGCACTGATGCAAGCCAATTATGCCATTCACTTCACCTTGATAGCGAGTAGCTACGGCCAGCATTGACTTAATCTCCAAAGCTTCGGCAATTTTTCGGGTTTGTGGATTCAATCCCGGAAAATCGAGAAACTTCGTCACTGCTAGGGACTCTTGCTGAGACACGACGGCTGCCAAATGCGGGTTGTCACTCATCGGTACTTTCATTCCCAGTTGGATCGGATAGTCCCCCGCGTTGTACTCTCCGCGAGTGACTAAAGTTTTTTCTGTATTTGATTCTTTGACTAAAATGCTCACGCGGCTGCACTGTAACGCTTGCCCCAGCAATCTGCAGGCCGATGTCAAAATTTCTTCTATGTCAAGTGTACTGCGAATTTCGTTATTAATTTGGTTCAGCAAGTTTGATAACTGAACTTGCTGCTGCATCTGCACGATTAGGGCTTTTTGTTGGTCTACTTCCGGCAGCGAAAGACTTTCTTCCTGCCTCCAATTTTCAGATTCAGGCAACCGCGAAGTTACTCTCTGCCAGGGGTTTTCGTGTTCTTGTATTTTTAAAGACATATTTACTCAGCCGTTGTACAGTATTTTGATTGAGTCTGGTTTTATAAACCTGTGCTTACCCCGCCAACAGCCCCATCGCAGCTACCAGGACTTTTGGAATATCTTAAGACATTATAAAGGAGGCAGCCTGAGCAAAGCAATTATTTGCTTTACAAATATTTATATTTAGCAAGTATGCCCTCTGCAGGTGACAATACTAATTGGTGCGCGGCATGGAACTTGGTCAGATGTCAAATAGAGTTAACCGCCCGGTTAAGCAAATAAAATTAATCTAAAATCTATCTTTAGTTCAATGTTTGCGCCGGCCCGCTTAACATGGAAAATTCGCTTCCCGACAATTTTAGTTCGCCAGCAACCACCGACAACATTACTTCTGGATCGACAGGTAAAGCGCAGATTAAAATAGCTTTGGCGATCGGCAATTCCCGGCTACACTGGGGATTATTTGTGGGCAAAACCCTGGAGAAAACATGGGATACAGAGCATCTCAATGCTGATGCTGTTTCCTGGTCCTCCGAGAAGCAAAAGGCAGAATATTTGGTGCAAACAGTAATGAGGTCGATCGAGGAAATATCTGCTCAAAATCTCCTTTGTCTTCCTGCTACTCCCGCATTTTCTAGTCCTCACACACTTTCTTTAGTTCCCCTGCCTCTAGTTTTAGCCTCCGTTGTTCCCCAGCAAACAGCAATTTGGCAGAGTTATCCAGATGTCGGGATTATTACTTTAGACCAGTTACCGATCGGGGGACTCTATCCTACCCTGGGAATTGACAGAGCTTTGGCTGTACTGGGTGCTGGCAACCAATTTGGTTGGCCTGTTTTACTTATAGATGCTGGTACAGCTTTAACATTTACTGGGGCTGATGTCAATAGGTATTTAGTTGGGGGCGCAATCTTACCAGGTTTGGGTTTGCAGTTATCGTCGCTAGGTAAAAAAACCGCTGCATTACCATTAATCAGTTTACCACAAAATCTGCCGCATCGCTGGGCGAAAGACACTGCTGGGGCAATTAAAAGCGGAGTTGTGTATGCGACGGTGGCAGGAGTTAGGGATTTTATTGAAGATTGGCGGTGTTTGTTTCCTGATAGCAAAATAGCGGTCACGGGGGGCGATCGCACTATGCTTTTAAAATACCTCACCGCAGCCTTTCCTGATACAGCCGCAGGCTTAATTGACGCACCAGAGGCTATTTTTTGGGGAATTAGCCTGTTAACTGTTGACTGTTGACTGTTGACTGTTGACTGTTGACTGTTGTCATTTTATCAATGACCAATGCCCAATGCCCCATGCCCCATGCCCCATGCCCAATTCCCAATTCACTTAGCAAACTCGCGAATATATTTAGCAACAACATCCGGGACTTCCTGCGGCAAATTGCTTTCCCCCGGACTGACCAATTGCAGTTCGGCATTAGGAGCCAGAGCAGCATAGGATTGACACAAAGACGAAGCTGCGGGATTATCTTCCGAACCGTGCAACAGCAAAACAGGCGCTTTCAGCAAAGGCAAATTCTCCTCAACTAATTCCGCTGTAATTTCAGCCCGCCGCCGCTGGAACAGCAACTGCACGGCAACTGGGGACTGCATCAACTGCTGTCTGAACTTTAGCAATCCGTCAATCTTGTTTTGGCTACCCAGCAACTTAGCAATTGGATAGATCGATCGCAGCAACCACAAAGCCAGCGGAGGTTGACCGATCAGCCAGCTAGCCGTCTGCCACCGCCCCCGCCGGTTGCCAACCTTGACGCCTTCTGGGGCCAACAACACCAAACCCTGAACTCGATCGGGATATTTGATAGCGTAGCTGGTGGCCACCCAACCACCCACAGAGTGAGCGATTAAATAAACCTGTCGCAGCTTCAAAGTATCGAGGTATTGGGCGAGACATTCTACTTCCAGGTCGATCGAATAATGAAGATTTGGGTGTTCCGAGTCGCCAAACCCCAGCAAATCCGGTGCGAAGCAGTGGTAGTAGGGGCTCAAATGTTCGATCGTCCTCAGCCACTGACTGCTGTCGTGCCAAGAACCGTGCAAAAATACTAAATTCGGGCCTTGACCGACTTCGTGCCAAAAGATTTGCCCTACAGAGAGTTTGACCCGAGAATTGCGTAGCGGTGAGTACATCCGGTTAAATATTTAACAATAAAAAGATGATTAATTTAATGTTCAGAGTTTGTGAATAAAAGTAGGAAAACATTGAAATACTCACCGGCAGTCAGGGCGCGGTGATTCTTGACGCTTCATCGGGTTCTGCTACCGAAATAGTCTGACAATCCCTCAGCACTCCATTTAGAGTCGTGGCGATTCCCCATCCCGACTTGAGCTATATTTCTAGCCGCATTTTCATCTCTATCCTGCTCGGTACCACAATTCAAACAGAGCACTGAGCGAATAGATAAATCGATTTTACCCCACTTGAAACCACAGTCCGAACAGACCTGGCTGGTGGGTTCCCATCGACTAATCACCTTGAACTCTCTGCCAAACTTTTCCGACTTAGCTTCGCACAAAGTCCTGAATTCTCTCCAACCTTGCAAGCTGATTACTCTAGCCACTTTGCGGTTCTTAACCATGCCCGACACATTTAAATCTTCCAAAACAATCACTTGGTTTTCGTTGACTATTTTGGTGGATAATTTGTGTATAAAATCTTTACGAACATCAGAAATACGGTTATGAAGCTTGGCGATCTTGATTCTAGTTATATTCCTTCTTTTGGAGTCATGAGGTTGGCGAGCTAACTTGCGTTGCAGTTTGCGAACTTTCCGGTCCAGTTTTTTATAACTTGGACTTTCGGCTTTTGCGCCATTACTCATTACCGCAAAGGTTTTAATCCCTAAGTCGATACCAATACTTGGATGCAAAGCCTCGGATTGAACTGGTTCGACCTCTACAACAAAGCTTAAGAAATAGCGATTAGCGCAATCCTTGATTACCGTGACCGAGCTAGGTGCTGACGGCAACTCCCTAGACCATATTGGCTTGACAATTCCAATTTTTGCTAAGTAAACGCCACCGTTTTTCTTCAGGGAAAATCCACGAAGAGTAAATCTTGCCGATTGACGGCTTGTCTTTTTTTTAAACCTAGGATACCGTACTTTTTGCCCTTTTCTTTTCCCTTTGTAGGAATCAAAGAAATTCTTAAAAGCCGTTTCTAAATCGGTTACAGACTGTTGCAAGGGAACGCATGACACCTCTTCCAGCCAAGTCCTTTCCTCAGTCTGTTTTGCCCCAGTTATTACTATTTTCTGAAGTTCTGTCGATTTCGGCTTTTTTTCGGATTGTTTGCAAAGTGCAAGAGCATCATTCCAGACAACGCGAACGCAACCGAATAACTGAGCCAAGCTCTGTTTCTGTTGGTCGGTCGGATAGATTCTGTACTTGTAGCTTGCTTTCATTGTTTACTATTGCTTGATTGCTTTATTGTACCATGTATTATCAATACAATTAACTGAAAATGAAGAGAATCAAAGCCGTCCTATAAGGACGGGGCTTCAGCCCTCCGCTACGCTCCGCCCAGTTCTTTGGTGAAAATTAATTCCACATTCATAACAGACAACTTTTGACCGCGAGGTAATTTCCGACTTTTCTCAAATTTGGATACCCCGCCGATTTACGCCAAAGTTGTCAGGCCTTGAAAATAGTCCTGTAAGTGCTGGTCGTTATCGTGGCTGAGCTGGCCCTCCGGCAGCGATGCGGGGAAAAAAGCCTCAACCTCGCTGACTTCAAGCGTATCCTGAACTTGCATCTTGCCCTCTACCTCTGCCGCCACCACGATACAAATCGAGTGCAGCCGAGGGTCTCTATCGGCAGCCGAATAAACGCCCACCAAGCGACGAATTTTGACTAACTCGAGTCCTGTTTCCTCCGCTAATTCCCGCCGCACTGTCGTCGGAATATCCTCTCCCCAATCCACCATACCTCCCGGCAGTCCCCAGCGACCGTTGTCGCGGCGGCGAATTAACACAATTCGCCCGTCAGGCAATACGGGAATCACCGCAGTACCAGTGACGGGATGTCGAAAAATCAGTCCCAGCACAGTTTGTACAATTTGCCACAATCGACGCATAAACTCAAAAGCTTGTTTAGGAGATAGTAATTTCAGGGCTCCTAGCTTGCAGCTCCGGAGTCTTAATTTTTAATTTTTCATTCAGGCCAGAGGTCTGGCAAATCTGCTAATATCTCCGCTGCGTGAGATTCTGGTTTGACTTTGCGGTAAACCTTTTCAATCCTACCATCAGGGTCGATCGCGAAGGTCGATCGAGTAATTCCCATAAATTCTTTTCCCATAAATTTTTTCAGTCCGTAACAGCCGTAGGCGGTAGCAACTTCGGCGTTTAAGTCGCACAGCAAGGAAAAAGGCAGTTGATATTTAGCTGCAAACTTGGCGTGGGCCCCGGCCCCGTCTGTACTGACGCCGAGGACTGCTATATTGCGCGACTGGTAGTCTAAGTAAATATCGCGAAAGCCGCAAGCTTCTTTAGTACAGCCTGGGGTGTTGTCCCGAGGATAAAAGTAAAGTACAACTCGCCGCCCTCGAAAATCTGCAAGGCTGACGACATTGCCTTGCGCGTCGGGCAGGCTGAAGAGAGGAGCTAAGTCACCGGGATAAATCGTCATTTGTCGTATTCTGTCAAGAGTTTATAGAATCTTCTGCAAGATTGACAACATTGCGTCCCGATCGCACCCAGATTCCCACCAGCGACTTGAATCCCGGTGTTCTTTTTTCTTGGTCTTGTACCGGGTGTGCTATGATCGTCATCGGTCTAAAATTGAGTATAACTAGCCAACGTAAAAACTTAACTGGATTAGTTGAGTGCGTAGTCACACCTAACGGTGTTGCGGTTTAGGAAAGCGAAATTTGAAGAAAACCTAACTACATAAAGAGAACTGATCGAGTACGGTAGGGCATACCGGAATTAACGCTTGGGGAGAAGACACCTATATTTTGGCTGGAGAAATCCTGTCGCCAGTAAGTGACTTCGCTGAACCAAGAATCTCAGTCACCAAAAGTGCACAGAGTGTCAAACTTAAGAATCCCTGGGCGTGAAAGCCCGGGGACTGTCAATGTTTATTAGTGAGGTCAGAATGGCTAAGCGCCGCAATCTCAAGAAAGAGAAGGCACAACGAAATCAAGCATACGCTCGCAAGTTTCGCAAGCGGAGAAATCAAGATATGTTCTCCAACAAGAGAAGACGATTTGACGGCGGTAACGGCGGTGGCATGGGCGCCATGAGCGGTGGCGGCAGAGACAAAGACATGGCTGCTGCTGAAGATTAATTGAGTCAGGCTATCTGCCGAAGTTAGAACCAGAGTGGAAAACACGATCGTTCTTTCGTAGAGATAGCCAGCCGGAATTTGTCCAATAATTCAACGATGTTTAGGCGAGTCGATCGCGCGCAGCGATAAGTGATTTTCTCACTTGTTCAAACCCGGTACCCCCGTAACTATTGCGAGCCGCCACCACTTGCTGAGGTGCGATCGCGCTGTAAATGTCTGTCTCAAAGGCTGGGTGCAAGTCTTTCCACTCCTCAAGTGTCAAATCTTTGAGGAGTTTGCCCCCCGAAAGGCAAGTTTTGACGACTTTGCCGACAAGGTTGTAAGCTTCCCGGAAGGGAACGCCTTTGGCGGCCAAGTAGTCGGCTACGTCTGTAGCATTAGAAAAGTCTTCCGTAACAGCAGCAGCGAGGCGTGAGCCATTAAACTCGATTCCTTCGCGCAGCAAAATCGTCATTGCTTCCAAGCAACCCTGTACCGTTCTCACGGTATCAAACAAAGCCTCTTTATCTTCTTGCAAATCTTTGTTGTAGGCCAAAGGAAGTCCCTTCACTACTACCAACAAGGCTTGCAAGTTACCGAACACCCGCCCCGCTTTGCCCCGCACCAACTCCGGCACGTCGGGATTTTTTTTCTGTGGCATGATGCTCGAACCCGTAGCGCAGCTATCTTTGAGCGTAATAAATCCAAATTCGTGAGAAGACCACAAAATCATTTCTTCTGACAAGCGGCTCAGGTGTACCATAATCAAGCTGGCTGCCGCGAGAAATTCGATCGCAAAATCTCGATCGCTCACTCCATCTAAGCTATTAGCATAAACCTTGTCAAATTGCAAGAGTTCTGCAGTATAATGTCGGTCGATCGGGAAAGTCGTCCCCGCCAGCGCGCCGCAACCCAACGGCGAAACATTCACCCGCTTGTAGATATCGCCGAGACGTTCCCAATCGCGATCGGTCATTTCAAAATAAGCTAACAGGTAATGAGCCAAACTGATCGGCTGAGCGCGCTGCAAATGAGTGTAACCGGGAATTAAAGTTTCCACGTTACGATCGGCAAGATCGAGCAAAACCCCTTGAAATTCCCGCAATTGCTCACGAATTTCGGCGATGCGATCGCGCAAATACAAGCGAGTATCAGTGCCGGCTTGATCGTTGCGCGATCGGGCAGTGTGCAGCTTTTTCCCCGCATCCCCCACGATCTCCGTCAGCCGCTTCTCTACAGCGAAGTGAACGTCTTCTGCATCAACTCCCGGAACAAAAAGTCCTTGGCTGTATTCCCGGCGGATCTGTTCCAAACCATTGACTAACTGTTCGCCTTCTGCTGCGGAAATAATCCCCGTTTTTGCCAGCATTTTAGCGTGAGCGACAGAACCCGTCAAGTCATACTCAATCAATTCAATATCGAAGCCAATACTAGCATTGAATCGGGCGATCGCCGGGTGCAGCGCCGATTCAAATCTTTGACTCCAAGTTTTTTGTTGTGTTGTCATTGCTCAAGCTAAAACTAGATTATATCTCTGTTGCAGAAGTCTATAAAAACCGGTTTGTAGCAAAGACTTTAGTCCTTCTTCCGGTTTGTAGTCGGCCCTTTAGTCCTCCCAAATTTTGTAAGAAAAAACTCAAGTCCTGACTACAAAGTTTTTATACATCTTTTGACCAGAAAAAACTGAAGTCTTGACTACAAAATTGTGAAACTTTTGCTGCATCAGAAAGAAGTGAAGTTTGGGCTACAAACCTTTTAAATCAGTTACCGATAGCTTCTTCGACAAGAACTCTAACGAAAAATCCCTTTAAAGAACCAGCCCACAAAAATACCTATAAAAAAAGCTCCTATTTGACCACTCGTAACAAAATTGTTCCAAGCTTTCTGGAAATTCGTAAAAATTTCGTAGCTTTGAGCCAAAACTACCGTCGAACTCAAATGAGATTTCAAAACTAACACGTGAGCGACATCGTTCCAATTAATCGAACTGGTTAATCCAGCAGTAATTTCCGGCATTAAATTAACTATCATGGTGATTTTCTCCTGCTAAAGGTGTTACCCTCAGTACAACCAGTGTCATGTCATCTTCGTTACGATTGCCGATGCCGATAAACTGGTGTACGCGATCGAACAAATAATCCAAAATTTCTTCAGACTGCTGGTAATTTTGACAGGCCCACTGAAAAGCAGAGGTCAAGTTATCCTCATCAAACCGATCGCCCCTTTGATTAGCAGCATCGGTAAATCCGTCTGTGTAATAAATAATAGTATCTCCTGGCTGCAATTGCACGCTTGCTTCTTGGTAATGCGAATCAGCATCCAGCCCAATTAACATTCCCTCCAAAGTATCAAGCTGAAGAATCGAATTAGTTGCAGCTTGCCACAGCAAAGGCGGGTGGTGAGCAGCATTGCTGTAAGCCAAAACGCGAGTTTTCGGGTCATACTCCGAATAAAACAGAGTCACAAAACGGTGGGAATTTTCCAAATCCGCGTGCATAACCCGGTTTAAATGTTGCAAAATTCTCGACGGCGAGTGGCGGTTCAAAACCTCCGCCCGCAGCATACCCCGTGTCATCGTCATCAACAGGCCCGCTGGTACTCCTTTGCCCATCACGTCGCCGATGACAATGCTCCAGCGGCCCTTGTCGATTTTGGACTTGAGATTTTTAATTAGGGATGGGGGGCTTTCCCCCTCATTCTCCTTGCCGATCGGGTCATAGTCAGCGGGAATAAAATCATAATAATCTCCGCCGACTCTGCTAGCAGTTTGGCAGCGGGCGGCCACGTCAAGGCCCGGAATTTTCGGACAACTCCGGGGCTGCAGCCGCAATTGAATTTCCGCCCCGATTTCTAACTCTCTGTCTAAGCGGTCTTTTTCCGCCAACTTAACAGTAAGTTCGTCTTTGCAAATAGCCACGGCGGTTTGATCCGCCACCAACCGAACTAATTTCTGTCTGCTGGGAGTCCAGAGATATTGCGGATCACTGCTAAAAACATAAAGCCGTCCCCGTTCCAAATTGTTGACTAAAATTGGCGCCCCAAACAAATGAACATCCGGGCCCAAATAACGACCGACTTGCAAGTCTAGACTAGAAGTTTGCCCAGAGGTTTCCGAAAACGTTCCAGCAGTAGCGCCCGCACCTGCTGTAGCTTGCCTGGTGGCTATTTCCAGCGCTTTTCGCATATCTTGGCACTGCCGTCCTTCCTGACAATGCAACTGCTGGAACCTGACTTGACCGTTGGGTTTGAACAGCACTAAAGCTCCCCCGTCGGCGTCAGTAACGCGAGTCGCCACCAAAGGCACCAACTCCAAAAATTGGTTGAGATTGTTAAAACTTCGCAGGGCAAATCCCAGCGAACCCAACATATCTTGAACGTTGTGCTGATATCGGTGCAAACGCGCCACCAGTTCTTTGAGGGCAAATACTGGCGTCGCGTCGGTGGAATTGCGACCCGGAGGGCGGTCAGCAGGTTGAGGTGAGGGGCGAGGCAAAGGCACAGCAGTCATTTTAAATTTGTGATTTTCGATTTTAGACCGAGGCGGAATGATTGAGGACTTATATCAATTCCGGTTGCACCGGAATTATTGTTGACTGTTGACTGTTGACTGTTGACTGTCAGTCGAAGAACTGAATGATAGTTGAGTATGGACTGTTGATTCGATTTTACAATTCCGATGCTAGCGGAGTTGATATTACGGGCCACTTGAACAGAAACCCGTTTTTTTTCGAGCAAGCAGTTTGGTTTGAGGAAGTAAGTTGGGTACTAGGACATTGGTATCAACTTAAGTGGGAAATTCTCAAGAAATCTCGTTTATAGCTTAGTCTAGATACGCCCTAAATCCCCTTAACAAGAAGGGGGACTTTGACCCTTTCCCGTCCCCCCCCACTATTAGGGGGGCGCCAGGGGGATCGGGAAGACTATGCAATCAGACAGCATACTGATACTACATTTGAGCTTATTTTCACACCCTGGCTTTAGCTCGCGCTTTGAGGGCAACCAAGCAATAACAGAACGAAGGTATTGTTTCTAGATATTTAGTTTTTACTCGCCACGGGCGATCGGCGCAAGTCCTGCGATGGTAGTTTGAGGTTAAGGATTTGAGATTTTGAACCTCTGTATCCGCCTCCAAAAATCGGGACGACCACAGATACCTGATCAATCTAAAATCTAAAATCTAAAATCTAAAATCGAGTAGGGCTTCCACAAATTCGTAACTAGAAAACGGGCGCAAGTCTTCGATGCTTTCCCCGACTCCAATAAAGCGGATTGGCAGACCAAGCTGCTGCACTACGGCTAGGGCAACACCACCTTTAGCAGAACCGTCGAGTTTTGTCAATACCACTCCGCTTAATTTTGCAGATTCTGCGAATACTTCTGCCTGTCGCAAACCATTTTGACCCAGTGTGGCATCCAAGACCAGTAGAGATTCTACGGTAGCGCCTGGGGCTTTCTTATCTACAATGCGACGGATTTTACTTAATTCGTCCATCAGATTTTTTTTGTTTTGCAGGCGGCCTGCGGTGTCTACGATCAGCAGTTCTGTGCTTCGGGCGCTGGCGGCGGCGATCGCATCAAACACGACAGCAGCCGGATCGGTATTTTTCCCTGGGTTGGCAATAATTTCGACCCCACTACGGGAACCCCAAACTTTCACTTGTTCGACGGCGGCGGCGCGGAAAGTGTCGGCGGCGGCAATCAGGGTTTTGTAGCCGGATTTTTGGGCAATGTGGGCAAGTTTGCCGATCGTCGTAGTTTTGCCGGCACCGTTAACTCCTACGATTAACCAAATGTTAAAAGTGTCTTTTTCCGGGGCAAATGTCAGGCTGTAGGCGGGATTACCGGCGGCGGTTTCGGCACAGGGAGCGTCCAGAATGTCGCGCAGGATGGTTTTCAGGTAGGCTAGAGCCTGTTCTGGGGGCAGCACTTCTTGTTTGAGTCTTTCTTGGAGGCGAGTGATAATGATGTCGGTGGCTGCGACTCCGACATCGGCTTGTAGGAGCAAAGTCTCAATTTCCGCTACCGCGTCTTGATTGAGCGGGCCTTGACCGACGATCGCCTTTAGTTGATTAATTAAGCTGCGGCGAGTTCTTTCTAAGCCTTTCCGCAGTTTTTGCAGCCAACTGATTTCTTCAACGGATACTTGGTCTGGGCGGCGGCCTTGACTGGCTAAGATTTCTGAAGACCACAGGAAGCCTTCGTCAAAGGCGAAACCGGGAATTTCTTCGATAATTGCCGCTCTCTCGGCGGCGGCTGCAATTACCTCTGGTTCTTCAAGGGCGGTTTCTTTGAGGCGTTCGATGCGCTCCATGCGATCGGCCTGAGCTCTGGCCCAAAACGGCAGGGCTTCGGCTGCTTCGCCCTCAGATGCGAGTGATTCGGTTTCTACAACCTCAGTTGCAGGTTCGGCAATTTCTATATTTTCTGCTGTAACTTCTAATTGTTGAGCAATAGGTGCAATGTCGATCGCCCCGGCTGTTGGTTGCAGAGTTTCTGCAATTTCTGCGGGCGTTGCTGCATCGAGTTCTATCGCCTCGGTAGCTTCAAGTGCTGCGGGTTCTGCAACTTCTGGAACTTCTGCAACAGTTCGTGCTGTGGGTGCTGGTTCAAGTTCGATCGGCTCGATTGCTTCAATAGTCGCCGGTTCTGCAACTTCTGCAACTGTCGCGATTTCTGCTTGGGCTGCTGGAACATCGGGCGCTGCTGTCTCGGAAACTTCTGTTTCGGGTTTTTGCTGTTTTTGAATATTTTTGTAAGCAGCTTTTGCCCAATTGAGATAATCTTCCGCTACAGCAGGAGAACCTTGCTCGGTTGCATCTGTTTGAGGCTCAACCGGTGCTGATTTTGCCGACTCATCTTGCTGCTGTTCGGGGGTTGCCTCTGTTTCAGAAGATTTATTTTCGCTGTACTGGCGACGAAACCAATTAAATACCATAGGAAATTGGGAATAGAGAATAGTTATTAGTCATTAGTCCTCAGTCCCTAGTGTAGAGCCGATTGCCGATTGCCAATCACTAATGACCAATGACTACTGACTAAGGACTATAGTTATTAGTCCTTAGTCCTCAGCCCCTAGTGTAGAGCCGATTGCCGATTGCCAATCACTAATGACCAATGACTGCTGACTAAGGACTACTGACTAAGGACTATAGTTATTAGTCATTAGTCCTCAGTCCCTAGTGTAGAGCCGATTGCGGATTGCCAATGACTGCTGACCAATGACTGCTGACTAAGGACTACTGACTAAGGACTAGGGACTAACAACTTCTGCGTTGATTTTATCGACTACTCGGCGGAGGACTCCGTTGATGAAGCGATGTCCTTCGTCGCCGCTGTAGCGTTTTGCGAGTTGGACGGCTTCGTTGACGCTGACTTGTTCGGGTAAGCCGAGATATAGCATTTCGGCGATCGCGATTCTCATGATATCTCGATCGATCCGGGCCAAGCGTTCTATTTGCCAGTCTACAAGGGCTTCCGAGAGCAATTCATCAATTTGAACACGGTTGGCGCTGACTTTCGTCAGGATTTGCAAAGCGTAGGTGCGGACATCTTGCTGGTTGGCTAGCTGGATCAGTTCTGGAAACTCCATTGCTGAACCGAGACGGTTGATGGCGGTTTGGGTGAGTTCGACTGCTTCCCGCACCATTGCTCTAGCACTTTGTATATCGCCGGCGCGGATTTCGCTGGCAAGCAGTTTGTCGCTACTCCGCTGCACTTCGGATGCTGCTGCTTCTAGGGATTCTTGAACTTCTGCTGTCAGGGTACGGATAGCGGCGAGGAGAACATCTTGCAGTTTCTTGGCTTCTAAGAGTTCTGGATTCGTCGGCAGTTGGCTGATGCCGAGGAGTGCGAGTTCGCGTGCTGTTTCGCGGGCTTTTTTCATAGTTTTTAGATAGGAATTGAGAATTTAGGAAGTTTTTCGATCGCGCGCGGACTTGAACTTTAGCAGAAAACTCGACTAAAAGCGGTACAAAACCAGCCGTCTGACTCGCCAGCGGCGGGTAGTTTACAGATACTTCGCTGTCAAACCCAAGATTTATGCTCGAAACCGGGTTTCTGAGTATAGGCTTTCTCGGTTTGGGCTGGTTTTGTCGAAATATTATCTGCTATGGGGAAAGTTTACACGGCCTTACCAGAAAGAATTGGTTTAAAGCCGGAACCCTGATCGGGAGAAATTAAAAGAAGACTATTCATTACTCCAATCCTCTTCCTTCCAGCTAGAGGTCGCCCTTTTGCGGTCAACTGTCAACTGTCTACTGTCTACTGTCTACTGTCAACTGAAGGGCCACTAAAGATGTCTTGGTTTAGTCTTCTTCGACTGGGACAGCCTGGTATCTTGATTCGGATACCAAGGGTTCGAGTGTTTTGCCCTTGATCTTTTCGGGGGTTACTGGAACTGAGTTGCTGGGGTTGACGATGCCGCCGGAGATGATGACTTTAAAGGCATCTTCGATCGACATTGACAAATTGACTAAATCTGCTTCCGGCACTATAGCGTACCATCCGGTGGTGGGGTTGGGAGTGGTGGGGATGAAAATGCCGATCGGGGTTTCACCGGAAAGGTGAGGCGGGATATCGTTACTCTCGATCGTACCGGTCACAAATGCTAAAGTCCAGATTCCCCGCCGGGGATATTCCACTAACACCACGCGGCGAAATTTGTCGTTTGATTTGAGGAGCGTTCCCAGCAGTTGTTTGAGGGTTTTGTAAACCGAACCGGCTAGGGGAATTGCCTGCAACACCCGTTCGCCAAAGTCTAGCAGCCACTTGCCGAAAATGTTGCGGGCCATTAAGCCGATGACTAAAATGCTCAGCAGGGGTACAGCCAGCCCTACTAAAAGATTTAACAGATTCACCAAAATCGGGTGGAGTCCGTCAAAAGGGTTGATCTGCTTGGGAATTTTGGTGAGAAAATTGATCACCCAACTGGCGACGGTAATTGTCAGCCAGATGGTGGTAGCTAAGGGTATCACTACCAATAGTCCTGCGATCAGGTCGTTTTTTAAGTCTTGTTTGATGCGTTGGAGCACGGCGGGTCAAATCTCCTCGTAACTGGTTCCCAATAACCTGAATAAAGCTGAGACTAAAGCAACTGCACGGGCTTTACTGGATGTCACCATAGACGATCGTCTTCAATTCTGCTAAACCCTACCCTTTCTGAGGGGGAAGAGTTAGGGATCGCCGGTGCTGTACCTCTATTTTAAAGAATTATTGCAAGTTGGCGCTTGATTTTAATATATGCGGGCTGTGCAGCAGCTCACCGTATTGTATATTTTAAGACATTTTGGGTCAGTTCAATCAATAAGCCGATCGGTCAATCGATTTTAGATTTTAGATTTTAGATTTTAGATTTTAGAGGCGACCCCACGGATAAATGCGGGGGCTTGAGGATTTTAGATTTGAGATTTGGGATTGATTCCACGGATAAATCACGTGGCGGGTACCACCTTTGAAATTCGTGGTCTGAGACAGCCGGGGAGTCGAAGTGTAGCGAGTCCAAATAAAATTTTCTGTGATTTGTATCGGGAATTAATTGGTCGATCGAACTTTCTCAGATTTTCGGTGGGGTTGCACTTCGTTTTACTTATATCTTGCACCATTTTCCATAAGCTTTTTATGGACGGGCTCTCCTGCCCATCCCACAATCAAATTCACTCTTTGACAGAACAGGCCGGAAAGCCTGTTCTTGAAAATGGTGCAACCTATGAGTTTTACCGAATTCAGGGCAATCTCTGCAGGTTGAGTTCAGTGTCTCTGCAACAATCTATCTTTAGATAGATGCAGCATGAATATTGTTAGTAAATAGTGTTTAATTTTTGAGGGGCGACGGCGATCGACAAGCCAACTGTTGGCCCGGTTGCAAGTATTGCATGGCAGGCAAATCCCGCAAAAAGTAAAGCAGACAGACTAGGAACTTTGACTTTTTTTGACAGGATCGATCGATATTCAGGAAATAAGGGGAGAATTCAAGGGAATTAGAGTTTGAGAGGAGGGACAAAACAATATAGAATTAACATGGGCATCACTACAAAAAAATAATCTGCCAAACGAGGTAGCAGTAGTTAGTAGCAAGCGAGATAAATTACTACATAGCTAGTTGTTTCTAGCCAGAAGCGCGAAACTATTTGTTCAACAGGGTATAGCTAAACGGTTGCACAGAAGCAAGACTCCAGCGGTGCCGATTCCTGGGACGCAGACGAAAGTTAAGGAAAAACAAGCGTACTAGCCAATCAAGTCAGAGGGGGGATTTACCTCGCGGCAAGCAGCAATAGACTTGATTAGAAGTTAGGATTGAGATGTGAATGCTCAACTCATGAAACCAATTGATTTTTACATTTTTTTAAGCGATTCAAAACGCAAGACTTTTTTGGGCTTCACTTAAAGCCGCAGCCAGAGCAAATTTTGTATCCGAGAATTAATATTTAAGTAAAAGGAATTTTTGTGAAAACGCTCAATATCCTCTTAGTAGAAGACAGTCCCCTAGATGCCGAACTGATTGAGGCATATCTAATGGATGGCGGGCTCGAATTTTCTCTGGTGTGTGTGGAAAATCGAGAAGACTTTGCCACGGCGCTGGAAAAACAACGTTTTGACATTATTTTGGCAGATTATATGCTGCCTTGTTTTAACGGGATAGCTGCACTGGAAATCGCCCACACTACTTGTCCGGGAGTGCCGTTTATCTTTGTTTCGGCTACTTTGGGTGAGGAAGTGGCGATCGAAACTTTGAAAAGCGGCGCTACGGATTATGTTCTCAAACGCCGTTTGATACGCTTGGTGCCCTCGATTGAGCGGGCCCTGCGGGAAGTTCAAGAACGGAACGAGCGCAAGCAAGCCGAAGCACAGCAGCAGGAGAGTGAAGCTCGATTTCGGATTATGGCAGATACCGCGCCGGTGATGATTTGGATGTCGGACACTGACCAACTTGGCGATTACTTTAACAAAGTTTGGCTGGAGTTTACCGGTAGAAGTTTGGCGCAAGAAATGGGTACTGGTTGGATGGAAAGCTTGCACCCAGATGACTTGCCAGAATGTCGGGATATTTACCGGAGAGCTTTCGACGAGCGCAGCGAGTACCGGATCGAATGCCGCCTGAGACGCTATGACGGGGAATACCGCTGGGTTTTGGGTACGGGCGTACCCCGGTACAGGCCCGATCGCACTTTTGCAGGTTACATCGGTTCTTACATCGATATTAGCGATCGGAAACTGGCAGAACAAGAACGCGCTGCCGCTTTGTCCCGCGAACAAGCAGCGAGGTTGCAAGCAGAAGAAACAGCTAAAGCGCTGCAATCGGCAAACGATCAAATTACTAACATTCTCGAAAGCATTACCGACGCTTTTATCGCAGTAGATTTAAATTGGAACTATACCTATGTTAACCAGAAAGCTCAAGAGCTTTTAGGCAAGTCACAAGCTGAACTGATCGGTAAAAAAAATGGGGATATATTTCCCGGGGCTGTCGATTTACAGTTTTACAAAATGGCTACCAAAGCATTAGCAGAAAAGATAACAATCGAGTATGAAGAATTCGTACCGTTATGGAATAAGTGGTTGAAAATGCGTTTTTATCCTTCCGATTCTGGTTTGTCGGGTTACATCCAAGATGTTACCGATCGCAAGCAAACAGAAGCTGCACTCCAAGCTAGCGAAGAAAAGCTGAGAATGTTAGCCGAAGCTAACTTGATAGGAATTATCTTCGGGGATGTTAACGGCGCTATCATCGAGGCTAACGACGAATTTTTGCGGATAGTTGGTTACACGCGGGAAAAGTTGCAGCGCGGGGAATTAAACTGGATTGACCTCACGCCCCCGGAGTACCAGTCTCTCGACAAGAAGGGGATTGCAGAAGCACAAGCAACGGGGGCTTGCACTCCCTACGAAAAGGAATACCGGAGGCCAGACGGCAGCCGGATTCCGGTGCTGATCGGATATGTTTTGCTTGCCCAAAAGCACCAAGAATTTGTGGCTTTTATTCTCGATTTGACGGTTGGCAAGCAGTTGGAAAGAGAACTGCACGATCGAGCCCAGGAATTGGCGCGGGCGAACCGGATTAAAGACGAGTTTCTAGGAACTTTGTCCCACGAATTGCGGACGCCGCTGAATGCGATGCTGGGATGGGCACAACTGTTGCGAAACCGCAAGTTTGACGAAAAAACGACTGTTCGGGCTCTGGAAACGATCGACCGCAATACACGCTCGCTGGCAACTCTGATCGATGATTTGCTGGACGTGTCGCAGATTATTACCGGGAAACTGTCGCTGAATTTGAGGTGGGTGGATGTGATTTCGACTGTTGAGGCTGCGATCGATACTCTGGCGCCCGCGATAGCCGCCAAAAATATTGAAATTGTGACGGATTTCGACCCAACTGCGGGGCGGATTTTTGCCGATTCGGGCCGCTTGCAGCAGGTAGCTTGGAATTTGCTGTCGAATGCGATTAAGTTTACTCCCGATGGCGGACAGGTGAGGGTGGCGCTGCGGAAGGTAGAGGGGACGATGGCCCCTGATGAATCCGCTTGCTGTAAAAATTTGTCGCCCGCTAGTGTGGAAATTGAGGTCAGCGACACGGGACAAGGGATTACGCCAGAGTTTTTGCCCCATGTTTTCGATCGGTTCAGCCAAGCTGACAGCTCTACAAGGCGATCGTACAACGGATTGGGTTTGGGTTTGGCCCTAGTGCGCCATTTTGTGGAAATGCACGGGGGGACGGTGCAAGCGACATCGGCCGGAAAGGGACAGGGAGCGAGCTTTTTGGTGAGATTGCCAATTAAACAGCCGCATAGGGACTGCCGATTTTCTGTTCCCGGGCCCGGGGAGTTTGCGGTTCCTCAAAGCAAGGCGCGAGCCCCTGTAAAGGAGTCTTTTGTCAACAGCAATCTTTCTGGAGTGCGGGTATTGGTGGTCGATATAGACGCGGATTCCCTGGATTTTGCCTGTACCGTGCTCGAAGATTGCGGGGCCCAGGTGGAGGCTGCTAGCTCTGGAAAGGGTGCGTTGGAGGCGATTGAAAGGCTGAATCCGGATGTGTTGGCGATCGATATCGGGATACAGGCCCTTGACGGAGAGGCTCTGCTGCAACAAGTGCGATCGCGGATGGCGGACAGGGAAATTCCGGCGTTGGCCTTCACGGCGGTTGGTAGGGTAGAGGAACGGATACGGGCGCTGCAGCAAGGTTTTCAAATTTACGTGCCCAAGCCGATCGAGCCTGCTGAGTTGGTGGCGGTGGTGGCAAGTTTGGCGGCGCGATCGAACGATTTTAGATATTAGATTTTAGATTTTAGATTGACTCCGCCAGGACAGAGGTCGTGACTACACATCAATTTTCTTGGATTCGAGCGATCGCTCGAATCCAAGAAAAACTTTTTTTAGTATTAATCAGAATTAGAGCTATAGCGGTTCTCAAAAAAGTGAGGTATGCCCAATGCCCAATGCCCAATGCCCAATGCCCAATGCCCAATGCCCATGAGTACCTCATCTTTCTGAGAAAGGCTATAATTTGTCAAGCCCCAAAAGTTATAAATTTAATTTAGATCACAGTCTGTAGTTTTTGATACTGATAGCAGTTTCTAAAAGGAATGCAACTGTAGAAAAGTTTCAAACCCTGATAATCATCAGCAGTCCGACTTCTAAAATCTAAAACCTAAAATCTAAAATTGTATGAGGTTCAGGGACGATCGCCCTTAACAGTCTCTCCTCAAATATCAAGTTCACAACTGGGTGCTTCATTAAGCCAGGGACTGAATCACAATTAACCTCATTTGTCATACCCCAAAAGTTATAGATTTAATTTAAGTCAAAGTTTTTAGCTTTTGATCATAGGTGCAGGGACGATCGCCCCTAACACTATCTCCTCAAATATCAAGTTCAGCAACGAGATGCTTCATTAGAAAAATATTCGGTCGGCGTAAATGCTTATAACACTCCTCTATTGCCCGCCGTGCAATGATTTTTTCGTTCTTGGATGTGGACTCGTCGCCCGATTCCCACTATCGACGACTAGATACCAATTGCACCCGACCGGCATCCATTTCATCCATTAATAACTCTAAAGCCTCATAATCAATATCCGAGATGTACCCCAAACGGGTGAGCTCGTAATTGATTTCGTTTTCAATGTCAGGCGTCAACTGCTTAATGTAGAGGGCTTTTTCTACAAGTTGACGAATAGCATGAGTTGCTTGCATAGTAAGTCGGAGAACTCCGTACAGTTTTATTCTCCTCTAAACTGTCGAGCAAACAGGTGATCTAGATCAGAACTAATAAGTGATTTAAATTACATTGTTCAGTTTTATCTAACAGCTACGGCAAAGTCAATCGCAATTTTTATAGTTGCCAAGACTAAACCTACAGGCATAAATAAAAAATAGTATAGTAGCTTACGTTTCCTCCCCAAATCTTACGCAAAACTTCATAAAAAAGAGTCAATAAATAAAGATTCAGTAAAACTACTGACAACAACTGGTCAGTTTGCCTCAAATTAAGTTAGGCTCAGAGTAATCAAGTAGGTTTAGGCTTACATCCGTCCAGCGCAGTAGTTGAAAATACGTAGCAATCATAGGTTTGACATATGCAGACACTTCTTGCCCATAAACCAATTACGGTGATTCGACCCCTAGACTACCTGAATGCAGCCACCTGCGAAGAATTCGGACGGCAACTAGCGACAGCAATTGCAGCCCCCGGAGTTGTAGCGGTACTCGTAGATTTGGCCGAAGTAAAATTTATTGACAGTGCAGGTTTGATGGCATTGGTTTCGGGCCTCAAGCAGGCGAAAAAAATGGGGCGCAGGTTTAGTCTTTGCTCGGTATCCCCCGGCATTAAGATGATTCTGGAACTCAGCCAACTCGATCGAGTGTTTGAGATATTTGAAAATGTCGATAGCTTTGAAGCCGAAAACTCCTGCGTAAACCAGCACTGGTAGAGGTTCCTCCTCGGCGACAACAAGCAACAAAACCCAGTAAATTCGGTTAGATGACCGAAAACACAGACGACTGTCATTGGCGTGTTGGTAGATTTTAAGGTAGGCTACTTAAGAGTCGCAACTATTTAGCGAGTCGAGCCGTGGCAGTAAAAGTCGAAGAATTACTTACAGCAGAGATTAATCAGCCTGCTCGTTATCTGGGAAACGAATTGGGGGCTACGCACAAGCCTTGGGACGCGGCGTCTGTGCGCTGGGTTCTCACTTACCCAGAAGTTTATGAAGTTGGTGCTTCCAATCTGGGGCACATCATCCTTTACAACATTTTGAACGCTGTGCCGAGGCAGTTGTGCGATCGGGCTTATTTGCCCGCCGCCGACTTGGCAGCAAAACTGCGATCGACCAAAACTCCCCTGTTTGCCGTAGAATCAAGGCGATCGCTCACAGAATTTGATATTCTGGGCTTCAGCCTCAGCTACGAACTCGGAGCAACAAACATTCTGGAAATGCTGGATTTAGCCGGCATTCCCCTAACTTGGCAAGAAAGAGCGACCAATCCCCAAAACGGTCAAATGCCGCTGATTTTTGCTGGCGGACAAACGGCAACTTCTAACCCGGAACCCTACGCTGACTTTTTTGACTTCATCGCTTTGGGAGATGGAGAAGAGTTGCTGCCAGAAATTGGCTTGATTTTGGCAGAAGGCAAAACAAATAATTTGAGCCGACAAGCATTGCTGCTGGATTTAGCGCAAATTCCAGGCGTCTACGTCCCGCAATTCTACGATATGGCGGCCGACGGTTCTGTTCATCCCAACCGCCCGCAAGTTCCAGAACGAATTCTGCGCCGCGTGGCAACTCCCATACCAGCTTATTCGATCGGCCTGGTTCCCTACGTCCAGACAGTACACGACAGACTGACAGTAGAAATCCGCCGGGGATGCACCCGCGGCTGTCGCTTCTGTCAGCCGGGAATGCTGACTCGCCCCGCGCGCGATGTCGAACCGCAGCAAGTCGTAGAGGCGATCGAACAGGGGATGCAAGCCACCGGGCACAGCGAGTTTTCCCTGCTTTCCCTGAGTTGTTCCGACTATCTGGCACTCCCAGCAGTGGGGATGGAAATCAAAAATCGCCTGAAAGATAAAAATATTTCTCTGTCTCTACCCAGCCAACGGGTTGACAGATTTGACGATAATATTGCCGACATTCTCGGCGGTACGCGACAAGGCGGTTTGACTTTTGCCCCGGAAGCTGGTACTCAGCGGATGCGCGACATCGTTAACAAAGGTTTGACAAACGAAGAATTGCTTCGGGGTGTCAAAACTGCGGTCGATCGCGGCTGGGATAAAATCAAGCTGTATTTTATGATAGGTTTGCCCGGAGAAACCGATTTTGATGTTGTGGGCATCGCCGAAACAGTCCGCTGGCTGCACAGGGAATGCAGGGTGGATGGCCGGCGGGGACTGATTTTTAACTTGACAATTTCTAATTTTACGCCTAAGCCTCACACTCCTTTTCAGTGGCACTCGGTTTCTACTGCTGAGTTTTCCCGCAAGCAAAAACTCCTGAAGGAAGAGTTTCGGGGGATGCGGGGCGTCAAGGTGAATTACACTGATGTGCGGATTTCGGCAATGGAGGATTTTGTCGGACGGGGCGATCGACGTTTGGCTGCTGTAGTCCGCCGCGCTTGGGAACTTGGCGCGGGTATGGATGCGTGGTGGGAAAGCTTGGATCAGGCTTACAAAGCTTGGACTCAGGCGATAGAGGAATCGGGCCTTACCTGGAAATACCGCCAAGTCGAAAGCGGCGAGTGGAATCTTTTTGAGAAGGAAGAGGAGCACGACACGGATGCGGACACGGATACACGGATGAATTTAACGGCGGGGGCGGGCACGGGGGCACCGCCCCTACTGGATCAACATTTGCCTTGGGATCACTTAGATACGGGAATCGACAAAAACTGGCTGAAAATTGACTTGCAAAAGGCTTTAGAAGCAGCGACGGTTCCCGACTGTTCCTTTGAAGGGTGTTCGCGCTGTGGGGTGTGTGGCACGGATTTCGGACACAATGTGGTTGTGGATGCGCTGCCAATTCCTGAGTTTGCTGGGGAGTTTGTCCCGAATACCGAGCGGAAACAGCGTTTGCGGGTTTGGTTCGGGAAGGTGGGCGATATGGCTTTGGTTGGTCATTTGGATTTGATCCGATTGTTCGATCGAGTAGTCCGCAGAGCCGATTTGCCGATTTCGTTTACCGGCGGGTTTCACCCGAACCCTCGGATTTCTCTGGCAAATGCTCTGCCTCTGGGCGTTACCAGCACAGGGGAAATTGCCGACTTTGAGCTCACGGAGTCGATCGATATTGAGAGTTTTCGGGAAAAGTTGGCCGCTAAGCTGCCGGAAAATATTCCGATTTACAAGGTTGAGTCGATCGATCTCAAGGCTCCTTCTGCTAACCAGTTGTTAGAAGCAGCGGAGTACGTAATTACTGTGGCCTCCGCAGGCTCGTTGACAGAAAATGGCGAATTAGACCGGGAAAATGCTGCTCCTGTCTCTGTGGCTCCTGATGCCAACTGGGAAGCTTGGGTCAAGACGATCGTCGAAACCGAGGCTTTTTGGCGGGTGCATACTACTAAGTCGGGAAAGACGCAGGATGTCAATTTGCGCGATCGACTGCACAAACTAGAACTTGTAGAGCAGAAACAAGACAGCAGCACCTCTGCTAGGAGTGGTACATCCGAAGGTAGAGCCGTTTTGCGCTTTACCGGCAGTTGTCGCAGCGATGGCAACTTGCTAAAGCCAGAACATATTGTTTTCATGCTCGAACAAGTCAGCCAGCAGGAAATTCAGCTTCTGCAGGTTGAGCGTAGTCAGCTAATCCTAGGTTATGGTTAAGATAGGGAAGCCGTGGTGGAATTTTTTACCTTCGGCTCTCGATCGGGATGTGTCCTTTCACGCTATAATCGCTTGTTATGGAAGCCGCGGTGGCTCGAGCGCTTTAGTCGCTCGCCGCCCTCGTCAACCAGCAACGCGGGCTGGGTGCAATTTGCTTCTGTTCAAGACTTCAAGCCTTTTTGTTGTACATTCACGGGCTAAATCTAGCGCCAAACCCGCCGGAGCGGGGTCTGAACCAAATTTAGCGATTAATTTCGATCGATCGACTGGTTGTCGGTGGTCGGCTTATTCAAAAATCTCACGGTTCAAACCGCAGAGCGGGTATTCAACAATAGATGTTTTTGACGGGTCAAAAAACGGAGATAAGCCCCCGACTTAAGTCGTGGAGAACCAAAAATTTTAGATTGTAGATTAAAGTTCCAGCTCCCAGATTTATCTGTGGAGTAAATCTAAAATCTAAAATCTAAAATCTAAAATCGACTGACCCGTCAAAAAACGCAGATAAGCCCCCGACTTAAGTGGTGAAGAACCAAAAATTTTAGATTTTAGACTCTAGTTCAATCTCCCAGATTCATCTGTGGAGTAAATCTAAAATCTAAAATCTAAAATCGACTGACCCGTCAAAAAACGGAAATAAGCCCCCGACTTAATTCGTGGAGAACCAAAATTTTAGATTTTAGATTAAAGTTCAATCTCCCAGATTCATCTGTGGAGTAAATCTAAAATCTAAAATCTAAAATCTAAAATCGACTGACCCGTCAAAAAACGGAAATAAGCCCCCGACTTAATTCGTGGAGAATCCAAATTTTAGATTTTAGACTAAAGTTCAATCTCCCAGATTCATCTGTGGAGTAAATCTAAAATCTAAAATCTAAAATCTAAAATCGACTGACGAGGTTTTAGGGTTGGCAGGGGCGGAGGTTGCAGTCGAATGCCAAGCTGGGGTATGTTGAGTGCGATCGCACAAGAATTCAACAAAAGTCCTTACGCTTTCACTCCTACCTACTTTCGCTCAAAACCAACCCTCTACCACCACGCAAGCGGAGTTATCAGTTCGTAGTGTTAAGTTGTGTGTTAAGAAATTGGTACGGTGTCAATGAATTTATTCGCGCTCGTTCAAAGGAAGAGTTGTAAGTGTTGAATTTTGAGTATTGATTTCGCAATTGTCAACTCAAATCTCAATATTGCTAACTCGATAAAAGCCTCCTTATTTCTATCTCTCAGATTTATCTGCTGAGCATAACTCATAACTCTGTACGGGCGGGTTTAACTACTTTATCTGTAACAGTTAACAGTGAACAGTCAACAGTTAACAGTTAACAGTGAACGGTCAACAGTTAACTTTCCTTCCACCCTGCACCAACTCACAGCTAATAACTCTTCAAGCTACTACTAATTACAGTCTAAGTCAGAGGCACTATGAGTGCGTAAGTGTCTCTAACTTGCTGCCAGTTTTTTGAGGAAATTGAATGACAAAGCAGATAGTTATAGCAGAGCAGCATCGCATTGCTGCCGTCTTTTCAGAAGATCAAATCCAAGAACTTGTGGTAGCCACAGGCAGCCACCAAGTCAGTGACATTTACTTGGGAATTGTCGAAAATGTACTCCCTGGGATAGATGCGGCATTCGTCAATATTGGAGATCCAGAACGTAACGGGTTCATGCACGTCACAGACCTCGGCCCCCTGCGCCTTAAACGCTCGGCAGGAGCAATTACAGAACTCCTGACCCCCCAGCAGAAAGTGGTGGTACAGGTAATGAAAGAACCGACGGGCAGCAAAGGCCCCCGGCTGACAGGCAACATTACCCTGCCGGGCCGCTATTTGGTACTGATGCCTTACGGCAGGGGAGTCAATCTCTCGCGGCGGATCAAGTCGGAAGCCGAGCGCAACCGCCTCAGAGCCCTGGCTATTTTGGTGAAACCGGCAGGGATGGGGCTGCTGGTACGCACTGAAGCTGAAGGGATGACCGAAGAAGCGATCATGGAAGATTTGGAAGTCCTCCAAAAACAGTGGGAAGCCGTTCAACTCGAAGGCGGTACTTCGCGGGCGCCGGCACTGCTCAACCGGGATGACGATTTTATCCAGCGGGTGCTGCGGGATATGTTCAGCGGTGACGTGAATCGGATTGTGGTGGACTCGCAAAATGGAATTAAGCGGGTGAAGCAGCAGTTGATGAGCTGGAACGGCGGTAAACTTCCTGCGGGAGTTTTGATCGACCACCACCGAGAGCGCGCCTCGATTTTAGAATTTTTCCGCGTTAACGCTGCGATTCGAGAAGCCCTCAGACCAAGGGTTGATTTGCCTTCGGGTGGTTATGTGATTATCGAGCCGACTGAGGCGCTGACGGTGATAGATGTCAACTCTGGCTCGTTTACTCGATCGGCGACGGCTCGCGAAACGGTACTCTGGACAAATTGCGAAGCAGCCACGGAAATTGCTAGACAACTGCGGTTACGCAATATTGCCGGGGTGATTATTGTTGACTTTATTGACATGGAATCCCGCCGCGATCAGTTGCAGGTGCTGGAACATTTCAATAAAGCTCTCAAAGCTGACAAAGCTCGACCGCAAATCGCTCAACTGTCGGAATTGGGACTGGTAGAACTGACTCGCAAGCGCCAAGGTCAAAATATTTACGAGTTGTTCGGCCACAGTTGTCCTACTTGCAGCGGATTGGGTCATCTGGTGCGCTTGCCCGGAGAAGAAGACTTCGCCACAGCGGTGCGGGAATCGGCCGATCGCACTGTTGCTACGTCGAACCGCGTTTTGTTGAATTTGCCCGAAGGATTGGAACGCCGCAGCTTGACGCCTGTGGCGGCTGCAACTCCTGCACCAGTGCGGGAAGAACGCCCCCCCGAACCTGCTAGGGCTGCTTGGGAACCTCAGACTCAGAGCGAAAGTTCGGATTTTGAGACCGGCAGTAACGCCTCGCCTTTGGACTTGCTCAACCATCCCAGCTATCAGGATTTGGGGAACGGAACTAGACGGCGCCGCCGCCGCCGGATTGGCGAAGAGCCTTTTGCTCTCCCGGCGGAGGAGGAACCGGTACGCAGCAAGTTGCGGCTGCCGAATACTTCGAGCGCGCCCGTCGCGGATACGCGCTCTGAGTATCTCGCACCCCCCGGCATCCGGGCCGCGTCGGAGGGCTTCGGGCTAGTGAATATGGCGACTGTGGGCAGGCGCGAGGATTTCGATCGCGTGCGTCCCGCTAAGTCTGAGTTGATGAAGCCGATGGTGGAGCCTCCAGAGGTGATTTCGGTGGAAATGACGGCGGAGGAGCAGGATGTTTATGCTCTGATGGGGGTTTCTCCTTTGGTGCTTACCGATCGCAGCGTGAAAAATCCTAAGAATGCGATCGTTTCGGTGACTCTCCCCGGAGCGGCCCCGAACAAGCCGCCTTTCGAGCAGCTCGAATTTGAATTTGAACCGACGGCGCCTGTACAGAATGCACAGGAACGGGATTATTATCCAGAAAGGTCGGTAGTTGAGCCTGTTTTTTCTGAGGATGATGAGGCCCAAATTTACGGCGAGAGTTCGATCGACCAAACTGATGGTTTTGAGCGAATCGAGGAATCCAGCGATGTGATGGGCGAATCCTATGAGCCGATCGAATCCTATGAGCCGATCAAATCCTATGAGCCGATCGAATCCTATGAGCCGATCGAATCCTATGAGCCGATCGAATCCTATGAGCCGATCGAATCCTATGAGCCGATCGAACTCAATGAGCCGATCGAACTCAGCCAACCCAGCGAACCCAGCCAACCCAGCGAACCCAGCGAACCCGAGGAGCCGGCTATCAACCGTCGTCGCCGCCGCCGCTCGTCAGCCGTTGTGGATGAGTGATATGAAGTCAGAGGGAAGAAGGAAGAAGTCAGAGGGAAGAGGGAAGAAGGAAGAAGTAGAAATTTTTACTCTCTTCCCATCTTTCCATCTTCCCCTTTCCCCCTCTCCCTCGAACACTCTACTAATTGCGGGTGTGGATGAAGTCGGACGAGGCGCTTTGTTCGGGCCGGTGGTGGCTGCCGCCTGCATTTTGCCCGACGAAGTTCTCGATGAATTAGCAAGTTGCGGGGTGCGAGATAGCAAGCAGTTGAGTGCCGCAGCCCGGAGTCGGTTAGCTGTGAAAATCCGGGCTGTGGCTGTTGACTGTCAAATTGGTGCGGCTTCGGTGCGGGAGATCGATCGCCTCAATATTTTGCAGGCTTCTTTGTTGGCGATGAAGCGGGCGATTTTGAAGTTGAAGGTGACGCCGGATTTGTGTTTGGTTGATGGGAATCAAAGGATTCCCAATTTGTCGATCGAGCAAGAGACGATGATCAAGGGTGATGCGCGATCGATTCAGATTGCTGCTGCTAGTATTGTGGCCAAAGTTTGGCGCGATGAATTAATAGTACGTTTGGCTGTTAAGTATCCTGAATATGACTTGACAAATAACAAGGGATACGGTACTGCTAAACATAAATTGGCTTTGGAACGCTGCGGGCGATCGGCTTTTCACCGAGTGTCTTTTAGTCCTTGTCGAAAATCTTAAAATTACGGTGAAAAACTTAGCTAATTCCAGCGCAATTATATAAAATTTGAAAAACCAAGAATTTCCGATTAAAAAATTCAGCTAGTACAGGCTGAACAATGTGTATCACTTGTTAGAGAAACGAGCTAAGCAATAGAGTTGTCTTAGTCTATTCCCAAATTTATCATTTTCAGGCTCCGGTAGCATCTATAGAATCTTTATTTAACCTCTTCAGCATGACTGATAATTTGTTAACAATTCCCGGCTATCGCATCATTGATCAAATCTACAATGGCTCTAGAACACAGGTTTATCGAGGACTTTCTGAGTCAAACCAAAAAGTAATTATCAAACTGCTATTGAGCGAGTATCCCACTGTTAGCGAACTGGTGCAGTTGCGGAATCAGTACACCATTACCAAAAATCTTGACCTTCCGGGAATTGTCAAACCCATTGCACTCTTAAACTACCGCAATGCTTTTGCTCTGGTAATGGAGGATGTTGGCGGTGTTTCCCTTGCTGAGTATACTGCTAATGCTGAAGCGAAGAATTTGGGCGATCGCCTATCAAGTAATTCTGAGGTTTCTTCCCCCCATACTTCGCCCCTACCGCTAGATGAGTTTTTGCCCATCGCGATTCAGATTGTCCAAACCCTAGAAGGATTATATCATAACCGAATTATCCACAAAGATATCAAGCCCCAGAATATTATCATTCACCCTAAAACTAAAGAAGTTAAATTAATTGACTTCAGCCTTTCCTCTCTTTTACCCAGAGAAAAACAGGAAATCCACAACCCAAACGTCTTAGAAGGAACCCTAGCTTATATGTCCCCAGAACAGACGGGACGAATGAATCGGGGTATCGACTACCGCACCGATTTTTACTCGCTGGGAGTCACGTTTTACAAACTACTTACAGGGGAATTACCCTTTAACTCTACCGATCAAATGGAGTTAGTTCACTGTCATATTGCCAAGATTCCAACTCCCCCAATAAATCTGGTTCCAGCTATTGGGGTGATGGTGAATAATATCATTATTAAATTGATGGAGAAAACTCCCGAGTCACGCTATCAAAGTGCTATTGGGCTGCGATATGACTTAGAAAATTGTTGGCAGCAATGGCAAAAAAATGGCAATATTAGTCAGTTTGCCTTGGGGAATAGGGATATTTGCGATCGCTTCGTCATTCCCGAAAAACTCTACGGTAGAGAAACTGAAGTTAAGACGCTATTAGAGGCCTTCGATCGCATCAGTCACCCCACCCTTAACAACGGGGAGCAAGGGAGAGTCGAAATCATGCTAGTGGCTGGCTTTTCCGGCATTGGTAAAACCGCTGTAGTGAATGAAGTTCACAAACCCATTGTCCGCCAACGGGGTTACTTTATCAAAGGAAAATTTGACCAATTCAAGCGCGATATTCCCTTTTCTGCATGGGTACAAGCATTCCAGAATTTGATGCGGCAATTACTCACCGAAAGTGCGACCCAGGTGCAGAAATGGAAAGTCAAAATATTGGAGGCTTTGGGTGAAAACGGTCAGGTCATTATTGATGTCATTCCTGAATTAGAACACCTGATTGGCCAGCAGAAAAAAGTCCCCCAACTAGAGGGAACAGCCGCTAAAAATCGCTTCAATCTATTATTTCAAAATTTCATCAGAGTGTTCGCAACAAAAGAGCATCCTTTAGTAATTTTTTTGGATGATTTGCAGTGGGCCGACTCGGATTCATTGAAGCTAATGCAATTGTTGAGGAGCGAGACGAAGACCCGCTATGTGTTGTTAATGGGAGCGTATCGGGATAATGAAGTTTTTCCAGCACACCCACTGATCCTGACCTTGGATGAGCTTCGCAAAGACTCTGCAACAGTCAACCAAATTACTTTAGCACCCCTAGACAAAACTTCCCTGAATCGCCTGATTGCCGATACTCTTTCCTGTCCGCCAGAAAGGACGATTCCTCTGACAGAACTAATTTTTACTAAAACCAAAGGCAATCCTTTTTTTGCTACTCAATTTCTCAAATCTCTTCATAAAGATGGGTTAATTACCTTTGATTTTACCCCTCCAACCCCCCCTCGGCAAGGGGGTGCAGGGGGGGGGTGGCAATGCGATATTGCCCGAGTTAGGGCGCAAGCTTTGATCGATGATGTGGTCGAGTTTATGGCGATTATGTTGCAAAAGTTGCCCCTAGATACCCAGAATGTTCTGAAACTTGCAGCTTGTATTGGCAACCAATTTGACTTAGCAACCCTGGCAATTGTTCATGAAAAATCTCATACTGAGACAGCGGGTCATTTGTGGAAAGCGTTGCAAGAAGGGTTAGTTATTCCGATTACTGAAGTTTACAAGTTTTTTCAGGACTCGGAATCAGTTGAAGTTGCACAAGCGTCGGAGTTATCGGTTCCCTACAAGTTTTTACATGACCGAGTGCAGCAAGCAGCATATTTTCTGATTCCCGAATCCCAGAAACAGTCAACCCATCTCGAAATTGGGCAACTGCTGTTGAGGAATACTCCTGAAGCAGAAATAGAAGATAAAATTTTTGATATTGTCAACCAGTTGAATATGGGGTTGGAGTTAATTGACTATCAGACTGAGCGAGATCAATTAGCTCAATTAAATTTAATTGCCGGACGTAAAGCTAAAGCTTCAACTGCTTATGCTGCGGCAAATATCTATCTGCAAACAGGGATTCAACTCTTGAGGGCCAACTGCTGGCAGAGTCAGTATGAATTGACCCTGAATCTCTATGTTGCTGCTGCCGAAGCCGCCTATTTGAATGCTGACCTTGATGGCATGGAAGAGATGGCAGCACTGGTGTTGCAAGAAGCTCAGACAATTTTAGATCGAGTTAAAATTTACGAAATTCAAATTGCCGCTCAGACAGCCCAGAGCAAGGTGTTAGAAACGATCGCAGTAGCAAGAGATGCACTCTGGCAATTGGGGATTGAACTCCCTGCCGAGCCTGATAAAGCCAAGATTAGCAAAGCGCTACAAGCCCTTGCGAGCCAACTAAGCGGCAGAAGGATTGAGGAATTGGTTGACCTACCTGTGATGACAAATCCACAGACTCAGGCAGCTATGCAACTGTCTGGTATGTTGTTTCCACCCATTTTCCAGGGAATGCCCGGTTTGCTGCCCCTGCTGAGCTCCACGATGGTGAGTTTATCGCTCTCCTTTGGGAATGCGCCCGCATCGACGGTGGGGTATGCGATGCACGGGATGGTGTTATGTGCCTTTTTACAAGAGGTGGAAACGGGCTACGGCTTTGGGCAATTGGCACTCTCATTGCTGGATAGGTTCAATGTGCCCGAACTCAAGCCCACCGTTCTACTTTTGTTTGGTGGCTGGATTCAGCATCATCAAGAATCTCTTTTGGCAACGATACCGACGGTGAAAGATGGCTTTACGGCTGGCATGGAAACTGGCGACTTTGTAGACGCTGGCTACAACATATATATTTATTTTTATACGCATTTATTCGCTGGGGTAGAACTAGACACTTGGGAACCAGAAATAGCAGGTTACAGGGCTGTTATGGCGCAGTTGAAACAATATTCTGCTCAGATTTATTTGGATATGGTTCAGCAGACGGTGCAGAACTTGAGGGAAACCCGTATGCGGCCGGATTGCTTAATAGGCTCCGCCTACGATGAAACGGTGATGATTCCCAAGCACTATCAGGATAATGAATTCACGGCGATCGCCTGTGCCTGCATCTTCAAACTGCTGCTTGCTTACTGCTATGGGAATTATACGGCTGCCCTAGACCACATTTCCCAAGTCAAACAGTATTTGATGGGAGTATCGGGATCGGTTTTTGTTCCCATTTTCCATTTTTATGCCGCCCTCACCCACCTGGCACTTTTTCCGACACAGCCAGAAACCGAGCAAGCTTCCATTCTTGCCTTGGTGAAAACCTATCAAAGCACCCTGCATCAGTGGGCGCAAAATGCTCCCATGAATTATTTGCATAAATGGTATTTAGTAGAGGCTGAACGACATCGAGTTTTAGGTCAAAATATGGAGGCGATGGATTATTACGATCGCGCCATTAAACTCGCTAAAGAAAATCAGTACATTAACGAAGAAGCACTTAGCAATGAGCTGGCAGCCAAATTCTATTTAAGCTGGGGAAAAGAAAAAATTGCCCAAGTCTACCTAACGGATGCTTACTACGCCTATGCACGCTGGGGAGCCAAGGCAAAACTTGAGGATTTAGAACAGCACTATCTCCAATTACTAACGCCTATTTTTCACCCGAAAACGAGCTTAAAGAGAGGTCAGACACTTGCGAAAATGATGAGTGGAACTGTTGCTAGTACCAGTTCAGGTGTTTCAAAAATTCTGGACTTGGCAACAGTAATCAAAGCCTCTCAATCACTTTCAGGAGAAATCAACCTCGATAAGTTGCTCTCCACTTTGATGCAAGTGATGATTGAGAATGCGGGCGCAGAAAAAGGAGCTATGATTTTGAGAGAAAAAGATTCTTTCTTCGTCGCGGCTCAATGTGCGAGCGGTAAATTGTGCAACCTGCGCTCAACTCCCGTTGTTGACTCTAACGAAATTCCGATCGCGATTATTAACTATGTCTCGCGCACCCAAGAAACTTTGGTAATTAATGATGCGACGACTGAGGCTACCTTTGCTGCTGACTCTTATATCATCCAGCATCAACCCAAGTCGGTTTTGTGTCTGCCGATTCAACATCAAGGAAAGGCGATCGGCATCTTTTACGTAGAAAATAACCTCACAACAGGTGCATTTACTCCCGACAGATTAGCAGTCTTAAAACTTTTATCCTCTCAAGCCGCCATCTCCATAGAAAATGCCCAACTCTATGCCAATTTAGAAGCAAAAGTAGAAGAACGCACTCAAGAATTATCACAAGCTTTAAGCAATCTCAAAGCCGCCCAAGAAGGATTGATTCAATCAGAAAAAATGGCCGCTTTAGGACAACTGGTTGCCGGAGTTGCCCACGAAGTTAACACTCCCCTGGGCGCGATTCGCTCCTCAGCAGGAAATGTTTCTAAGTTCTTGAATCAAACTTTAGAACAGTTGCCCGCACTTTTTCAATCTCTCTCCCCAGAAGAAGCACATAATTTCTTGAGTTTACTTCAGCGATCGCTCCAACAAGAAGCAAGCTTATCAACCAAAGAAGAACGCAAATTGAAGAGAGCTTTGAGAAGCCAACTGGAAGAATTAGGAATTGACAGTGCCGATACCGTAGCCGATCGCCTAGTGATCATGGGCGTTTATAATGAAATTGATACCTTTGTCCCTTTGTTGCAAAGATCCGATAGTTTACATCTCTTGGAAATCGCCTACAAACTTTCCGAATTAAAAAGAGGCATCGCTACTATCAACACCGCCACAGACAGAGCATCAAAAGTAGTTTTTGCCTTAAAAACTTATGCCCGCTACGAACAGTCGGGCGAAAAAACAGCAGCCAGTATTACAGAAGGTATTGAAACAATCTTAACCCTGTATCAAAATCTCCTCAAACAGGGAGTTGAGGTCATCAAAAACTATGCCGAAATGCCGCCGCTACTGTGCTATCCCGACGAACTCAATCAAGTTTGGACGAATTTAATTCATAATGCTTTGCAAGCAATGGATTATCGAGGCACGCTAACAATTGAGTTAACGGCTCAAGATTACCAGGCTAAAATTAGCATTACCGACAGCGGCCGGGGGATACCAGAAGAGATAAAAACGAAAATATTTGACCCGTTTTTTACTACTAAGTCGGCAGGAGAAGGCAGCGGATTAGGACTAGATATTGTCAAGAAGATTGTGGACAAGCATCAGGGAAAAATTGAAGTCGAATCAATTCCGGGCAAAACTACATTTAATGTTTTCCTGCCAATGAGCACTGTATAAGCAGGTCAATCGATTTTAGATTTTAGATTTTAGATTTTAGAGGCGACCCCACGGATAAATGCGGGGGCTTGAGGATTTTCGATTTTCGATTTGGGATTGATTCCAGGGATAAATCACGTGGCGGGTACCATCAAGAAATTCCTGGTCAAACCTCGCAAACGATATAAGGTAGTAAGTAGGTCGGGTTTTACTTGGTTACACCTCACATCTTGCACCATTGTCAATAAACCTTTATGAACAGGCAAGATGCCTGTTCCACAAAAAATTTATCTCTTGTGGAACAGGCAAGATGCCTGTTCTTGAGAATGGTGCAAGATGTCAGTTACACCCAACCTGCAATCTACCCAACTGGGAGTATTTCAAAAGTTAAAGCGTTATGATGCCAATAACTTGGATTCCACGGGAAACGGATGTAAAACAGCAGTACGATGCGTTATGCTCAGCTAAGCTGCTACGCAGATAAATTGCTTGGTTGCGGCTACTGGGGAGGGCAAGAGGATCTGGGGAGCCGTTGACTTGTGACATCTTAAGATAAGATGGGGCCTACTAATACACTTTACTACTTTGACTACTTTTGCTACTAATAACAATTAAAAAGGAGAAAAAAGAGATGTCTAAACCAGTTATTTTGTGCGTTGACGACGAGAGAATGGTGTTAGACAGTCTCAGGACGCAGCTAGCATCAGCATTTGGGGATGCCTACATCTATGAAGGGGCTGAGGATGCTGAGGAGGCTTTAGATGTAATTAATGACCTCAACGAGGAGGGAATTAGCGTTATTGTGATTATTTCTGATTGGTTAATGCCCGGTATCAGGGGAGATGAGTTGCTGATTCAAATTCACAAGGAATATCCCAAGGTTATTAAAATTTTGCTAACAGGTCAAGCTGATGAAGTAGCAATTGACAGAGCAAAAAAACAGGCTAACCTTCATTGTTGCTTATCTAAACCTTGGTTGGAATCCGATTTGCTAGAAACTATTAAATCTGGTTTATCTAAACTATGAGCCAACAGGTAATTATCTGTGTTGATGATGAAAAAACTGTACTCAGGAGCCTCAAAGCAGAACTGCAAGAGGCTGTTGGCAATGATTATATAATCGAAATTGCTGAAGGTGGGCAAGAGGCATTAGAGTTAATTGAAGAATTGCTAGAGGAGGGGGATGAAATTCCTTTAATTATTTCCGACCACATTATGCCTGATATGAAGGGAGATGAGCTGTTGAAACAGGCTCATCTAATTTCGCCTAAAACTATAAAAATTATGCTGACAGGACAAGCAGATATTGGGGCGATCGCCAATGCTATCAACTCTGCAAACTTATATCGTTATATTACCAAACCTTGGCAAGCTGAAGACTTGAAATTGACGGTTAGAGAAGCGCTAAATAGTTATCTTCAAGATAAACAACTGACACAACAAAACGCCCAACTCCAGCAAATAAATCAGGAGTTGGCCGAGTTAAACAGCCAGCAAACCGTATTCATTGCTAAACTACACGAAAACGAAAATCGGTTGACACAGTTTTTGGAAGCAATGCCGATTGGTGTGGGTGTGCTGGATGCGGACGGCCAACCTTACTACATCAATCGGAAAGCAAAAGAGATATTTGGTAAAGGAGTTGTACCCGATACCAGTTCCAAGCAATTGTCAGAGGTTTATCAACTCTATCAAGCAGGCACAAATCAAAAGTATCCTACGGAGAATTTGCCCATCGTGCGCGCCTTGAATGGGGAAAGTGCTACGGCTGACGATGCAGAATTTCATCAAGGCGACAAGATTATTCCCCTAGAAATCTTCGCTACTCCCATCTACGATCAACAAGGAAATATTGTTTATGCTATCCACACTATTCAAGATATCACGGAACGCAAAGAAGCTGAGGCAGAACGCCAAAAGTTCATCGAGGATCTCTTTGAGGTCAATTGCAATTTGGAAATTTCACTGGATGCAGAATTAGAAATTGCGGAGGCGACAAGTCGCTTTGTACCCAATCAGTTTTTATCTTTTTTGGGATGTGACAGTATTGTTGATATTAAATTGGGAGAAGCGGTAGAGTTGGAAATGTCAGTTTTGTTTTCTGACATCCGCGATTTCACTACTCTTTCGGAACAAATGACACCGGAAGAAAATTTCAAATTTATCAATTCTTTTCTGAGTCGAATGGAACCGCTGATTGTGGAAAATCAGGGGTTTATTGATAAGTATATTGGTGATGCAATTATGGCTTTGTTTAGCGAGGGGGCGGATGATGCTTTGAAAGCGGGAATTGCGATGCTGCATACTCTTGCTGAATACAATCGAGATCGCGCTTCTGTGGGTTATGTGCCAGTGGAGATTGGGGTGGGAATCAATACTGGTTCTTTGATTCTGGGTATAGTGGGCGGAAAAAGCCGGATGGACGGTACTGTGATTAGCGATGCGGTTAATTTGGCTTCTCGGATTGAAAGTTTGACGAAGAATTACGGGCTGTCGCTGTTAATTACTCAGCAGACTTTCGATCGCTTGACAAATCCTGCTGATTATGCTATTCGGGTAATTGATAAAGTTCAGGTTAAGGGTAAGTCTGAATGGGTGACTGTTTATGAAGTTTTTGATGCGGATTTGCCGGAAGTTAAAGCGGGGAAGTTAGGGACTAGGGAAATATTTACTGAGGCTTTGTCTTTGTACAATATGAATAATTTTAGGGAAGCTGCGGGACTTTTTGCGGATTGTTTGGGGCAAAATCCGGGGGATAAGGTGGCTCGAATTTATTGGGAAAGGTGTCAGTAGTTAGTTGACAGTTGACAGTTGACAGTTGACAGTTGTCAGTTGTCAGTTGGTAGTTGACAGTTGTTAGTTGGTGATTTTTAGTAATAACCAAGGACTACTGACTGCTGACTAATGATTAATGACTAATGACTAATGACTGCTGACTAATGACTACTGATTACTGACTACTGACTACTGACTATTGATTAAGGACTAATGACTAATGACTAATGACTGCTGACTACGGTTGTTCGATCGGCAATTCTATGATAAACTCGGCTCCGTGGCCGAGTGCAGACACGCAGCTAAGTTTGCCACCGTGTTCTTCGATAACTTTGTAGGAAATAGACAGGCCCAAACCGGTGCCTTTGCCGGCGGGTTTGGTGGTAAAAAAAGCCTCGAATAACTGCTGGGAAACTTCTTCGGGCATACCGGGGCCGTTGTCAGAAATCCTAATTACAGCATTGGAGTTTTGGACTTCAGTCCTAATTTTAATCTTGCTGCGGTTAGCTTTGACTTCGGCAACTGAACGCCCTTCGTTGTATTCCTCGATCGCGTCGATCGCATTTCCGATCAAATTCATAAATACCTGATTGATTTTCCCGGCATAACACTCAACCAAAGGCAAATTTCCATAGTCCTTAATTACCGCAATTTCAGGATAGTTACCTCTGGCTTTCAGGCGACTTTGCAGAATCAGCAACGTTCCTTCAATCCCTTCGTGCAGGTTAACTTTGCTCATTTGAGAATCGTCTTTGCGGGAGAAATTTCTGAGCGATCGCACGATTTCCCGAATGCGATCGGCCCCAACCTGCATCGAAGACATCGCTTTCGGCAAATCTTCTAGCAGAAACTCTAATTCGATATCCTTAATTTGATTTTGAATTGCTGCCGGCGGCTGCGGGCAGTGCTTCTGGTACATATCGAGCAAATTCAGCAAATCTTCGGTGTAGTGGCCCACGTGGACGAGATTGCCGCAGACGCTGCTAACGGGATTGTTAATTTCGTGAGCAACACCGGCTACCATTTGACCGAGAGTAGACATTTTCTCCGTGTGAATCAATTGAGCTTGAGTTTGCTGCAATTCGTGCAAAGTATTTTCGAGTTGAAGTTTTTGTTTGGTTAACTCTGTTTGCGATCGCCGCAAAGCTTCTTCACTGCGTTTCTGCTCGGAAATATCAGTAATTAACCCTTCCAAGGCTATCAATTCTCCAGAGTCGGAAAACACTCCCAAACCTTGCTCCCAAACCCATTTTAATTCGCCGTTTTTAGTAGTAATTCGGTAATTTAGCTGATAGGGTCGATTTTCTTGTAAGGCAACTTGCACGGCATTCCACAAATTCTCGCGATCGTCCGGGTGAGTCAATTCCGATATAGAAACTTGCCGAGTGCCGATAAATTCTTCAGGAGAATAGCCGGCTAACTGATAGCAACCTTCGCTGACAAACTCCATACTGCGATCGGCATCGTTGCGAAAACGGTAGGCCATTCCCGGCAAATTGCTCATCAGCGTCGCCAAGGCCCGCTGGCTTTCCCGTAGGGCTTCTTCGGCGTGTTTGCGATCGGTAATATCTGTCATCACCGCCAGCATACAAAGTTCGCCGTCCAAATTAATCAATTCCGCTGACAGCAAACACACCACCACCGATCCCGACTTCATCCGAAACTCGCATTCCTGATTGCGAACAACACCTTGTTCGTGCAAACTTCGCCTAAAATTAAGTCTATTTTCAGGCCTTACCCAAATATTTAACCCCGGTACTGTATTCCAGGTCGTTTCTTCTAAACTGTAACCAGTCATCGACAGAAAACTATCATTAACTTCTATAAAACGACCCTCAGCAAAAGTAGTAATAATCATCGGATCTGGACTCGACCGAAAAGCCTTAGAAAACTTTTCTTCCGATAATCTCAACTTTTTAATAGCCTCTTCCAACTGACTTGTCCGCTCTTTAACCCGCCATTCCAATACCTCATTAGCCTGCTTCAGCGCTTCCTCAGCCTGCACCCGATAAGTGATATCGCGCACCACGCCTTGCAGCCCTATTTTGCCGCCGATATCCATAGAAGTTAGCAGCACTTCCGCCGGAAACTCAGAACCATCCAAACGGCAGTGCCGCCAGTCAAAACGGCAATTTCCCGATCGCAGAGCCGTATTAATTCGCTCTTGAGAAAGACTCATAGAATCTTGTCCGTCCGGTTGCAACGGCGGGCTAAATTCGGCAGGATGCTTGCCGCAAAACTCCGACTCAGTGCTGCATCCAAATAACTTTAAAGTAGCCGGATTGCAATCCAAAAAACCCTCTTCGTCTAGCAGCATTACCGCATCAGTCGTCGATTCGTACAAAGTGCGAAACTTTTTTTCCGACGCCTGCAAAGAAGCAATCAACTGCATCTTTTCCTCAGCCGCCCGCTTTTGCTCAGTAATATCCTGCATTACTTGAGAAAAGCCCTGCAACTTTCCCCTTTCATCGCGCAAAGGAGTAACAATAATATTCGCCCAAAATCTTGATCCGTCTTTGCGAAGCCGCCAGCCTTCATTTTCGTATCTACCTTCTGCCACTGCCCTGATTAATTTTTCTTGGGGCTTGCCGATTTCAATATCTTCTTTCGTGAAAAAACACTCCGCATTATTGCCGACTATTTCATGAGCTCTGTATCCCAAAATGCGTTCTGCACCTGAATTCCAGCTAGCTACATACCCATCAGGATCTAACATGAATATAGCGTAATCCTTAACGCCTTCAATTATTAAGCGCAGGCGTTCTTCGCTTTCTCGAAGTCCAGATTCTGCTTGCTTGCGCTGGGTGATATCTTCTACAAAACCTTCGTAGTAGAGCAATTTACCTGCTTCATCGCAGACAGCCCGCGCATTCTCAGCGATCCAAATTATTGTTCCGTCTCGGCGATAAATCTGCGACTCAAAATCCGATACGATGCCCTGTTCTTGCAAAGCATAAACAAACTGATCGCGGCGATCGGGATTGACGTAAAGCTGATGGCTGATATCAGTCAGACAGCCCATTAATTCCTCGGCGGAATTATATCCGTAGATTCGAGCCAAAGCTGGGTTAGCGCTGATGTAGCGACCGGATTGAGTTGTTTGAAAAATACCAGACACAGCATTTTCAAACATACTATAATATTTTGCTTCCATTTGGTGCAGTGCCTCCGCGACATTCAGGCATTCTATCGCTTTATTTTCTAATTTTTGATTTCCCACTTGTGAATACCCTGCTCTTGTGTGTGAGGTGAATATTTTTGGTCTACCGCCTGTTAAATTTGAGCCGTTAGTTAGGCTGAAAGATGGTGTGTCGCAGCCGGAGACGAGTGTGTTTATTCATCTGTCCTACTGGGCTGTTAGTTGTTAGTGGTTGCTGCAGAAAGTTTAGTTGTTCGGGTATTTATTTGAGGCTTGACTGGCTGTCACGATCGCATTGGCATATCGATCGGCCTGCGGTGCAGGTGTTCGAGCAAAACCTGCTCCTTGAAATCTCCCTGAATATATTAGCAGTTGAATACCCTGAAATAAGTTAGTAGCAAGGATGTTGTTACAATAAAAGGCTGCGACTTCTACAACCGCAAAAGTGTATTTTTAGGATTTGGGTGAGAGTGGGATCGACTCTTACCCAAGACAACTAACCCGCCTGTATGAGCTAAATGCTCACTGTCGGAGCTGTCAGTCGATTTGAGATTTTATATTTTAGATGAAAGTTGACTCCACAGATGAATCTGGGGTTCTCCTAAAATCTAAAATTTTTGGGTCTCCGCAACTCCTGTAGGAAACTTTTATCGGTCTTTGGGTTCTCTGAGTTACTGTTAAGTATTCTTGCTGATAGATAATACAGCAGACTGCGGGCTGGCAGTTGTATGATCAGGGGTTTCTATGTAAAGTTGGCACAACAATAGGGTAATTGTTGTATCAAAAAATTCATATTCTGCTGCTGTGGGGGGAAAAATTCTGTAGCGGTGCTGGCAGTTGGGCAAAAATCTGGGTGCGATCGCGCAAAATGTGGTCGGCAAGTCTGGTAAAATCCCGATCGATTCTCGGTTTGGCCGCAAAGCTCGATCGAGCTAAATTTGACTAAAAACTAATAAATGACAGATTCTCCTCTCCTAGCAACGCCAGAGTTATCCCTTGCTTCAACCCAGACGGCGGATTCTCCTGTGTGGCCAGCCCTCCTGCAACAACTATTAGACAGACAATCTCTCTCACGCGCCCAAGCAGCCGACTTGATGCAGGGATGGCTAGCAGAAGCTATTCCCCCCGTCCTTTCAGGAGCAATTTTAGCGGCCATCCAAGCCAAAGGCATCTCTGCCCCAGAATTGGTAGGAATGGCTCAGGTATTGGATTCTCAGTCGCTTGCAGGCGAGTCGGAGAGCGTTTTCAATCCCAAATCCTCAATCTCCAATCTCAAATTAATTGATACTTGCGGCACAGGTGGCGACGGCGCTTCCACGTTTAACATTTCCACTGCTGTCGCTTTTGTGGCCGCCGCCGGCAAAGTTCGAGTCGCGAAACACGGAAATCGCTCCGCATCGAGCAAAGTGGGTTCTGCTGACGTGTTGGAAGCACTCGGAGTCAACCTCAACGCCGATCCCGCGAAGGTAAAAGCTGCGGTAGACGAAGTAGGCATCACCTTTTTATTTGCCCCTGGGTGGCATCCCGCACTTAAGGCTGTAGCGTCGCTCCGGCGCACTTTGAAGGTGCGGACTATTTTTAACCTATTAGGGCCCCTTGTCAATCCTATGCGCCCTACAGGGCAGGTAATTGGGGTGTTCGATCCTAGTCTGGTATCAACTATTGCCCAAGCTTTGGGCGAGTTGGGGACTGAGTTAGCTGTAGTCGTTCACGGCAGAGAAAAGTTGGACGAGGCGGGGTTGGGAGATGTGACTGATTTGGCCGTTTTGTCGGATGGCAAAGTGGAACTCACTACTTTAGACCCCCAAAAGGTAGGATTGACACCAAGTGCGATCGGCTCGTTAAAAGGCGGAAATGTTGAGGAAAACGCCGAGATTTTGCGGAACGTTTTGCAAGGCAAAGGTACGCCCGCACAAATGGATGTTGTAGCTTTGAATGCGTCTTTGGCTTTTCAGGTGGGAGGCGCAATTCCTATGGGTTCTCACGCAGCAGGAGTTTCTATGGCTAAGGACATTTTATTGAGCGGTGAATCTTGGTTGAAGTTGCAGCAGTTGATTGAGTTTTTGAAATGAAGGAAGAAGGAAGAAGGAAGAGGGAAGAAGGAAGAGGGAAGAAGGAAGAGGGAAGAAGGAAGAGGGAAGAAGTAAAGAAAAATTTAGAACGCCAAAATCTTCCCGCTCAAACCGTCTAAAACTCAGCCTTCTGCATTCATACTTTTTCAAGTTGGGAAACTTTTTTCTCTCTTCTCTTCTTGTTGGTTAGTAAAAAAAATCCTTCTTCCTTCTTCCTTCTTCCTTCTTCCCTCTTCCTTCTTCCTTCTGTTTAAGAGCGCGATCGAAATTCAATGACATCTTGCTTAATAGTCACATCTTTATTACCAAAAAAGTCGTGACCCAACAGTCCGATATCTAGGGATGGCGAGACTGCGACAACTACATTGTTAACCGCCAGACCCCCAGCTTCCATAGAAGTCAGGCGACCGAGGGGAAAAGTAGCTACTCCGTTGGGAGTTTGTGCTTGCACTGTTCCCTGGAGAACAACGCCCAAGGCTTTAGCCATTGCTGGTGTAATTACTGTGCCACTAGCTCCAGAATCTACCATCATCTCGAACTTTTGTTTGCCGTTAAACGTGACTTCTATGACGGGGATATTAGCCTCTCGGCGTTTGATTTTTGCCTGAAACACTCCCGACTTTGCGGCCGCCGAAGTGCTGGGAGTCAATTCTTTAGGGAGAAAACCGCAGACTGATTGGCTGAGGTTGACGGTTCTGCCTGACGAGCTCCGCATGAAGCATCCCTCACTTTCTTGAGCCACTGCTCGCGAGGAGTTGGCAACAGTCCCTACTAAAATTGAACTGCTCAGAGAAATAACCCCTGCTAAAACCAGTAAAGGTTGGCGCAGGTTGTGAGGGATCGGTAGAGGCTTTTTTGAGTTTGAGAGTAAAGGCAAGGGAGATTTGCTGGCCATAGTTTGATTAAACGCTGTAGCTCGATCGTAACAGCGACAACTGCCTTTTGGTATAGATTTGGTATAGATAGAGAATTTCCGCCCGCCACCTAAGCTGCTGGCAGAGAAATTGCTGGCGCGGGGGGAGATGGAGAATTTGCACTTATAGCCTTTCTCAGTAACATGAGGTACACGCTTTATAAGCGGGCATAGGGCATAGGGCATAGGGCATAGGGCATAGGGCATAGGGCATAGGGCATAGGGCATAGGGCATAGGGCATACCTCACCAAGATTGCGAACTGCTGTATTGCTGCTTTTTGATTACCTGTGGCATAAGTGCTTTGCTTTTCCGACCCCTTGCACAAATTAAAATAATATCTGTATATTGCCGACTAGCATCAAATCCCTGGCAGTGGTAAGAATGAAACCAAACGAAAGTAATTAAGGATGCCATGTCACTTTCAACTGCACAACCCGCTCTCCTAGTCCTGGCTGACGGTACTGCTTACCGCGGCTGGTCGTTTGGCGCTGACGCCACCGTCGTTGGCGAGGTAGTATTTAATACGGGAATGACGGGCTACCAAGAAGTATTGACCGATCCCAGCTATTGTGGTCAAATTGTAACTTTTACTTATCCAGAATTGGGCAATACCGGGGTAAATCTCGAAGACGAAGAATCCTCGCGCCCGCAAATTCGAGGTGCGATCGCCCGCAACGTATGCAGCCGCCCCAGCAACTGGCGCTGCTCGCAATCTCTGCAAGACTACCTAAAACAGTACGATATCCCCGGCATTTACGGGATCGACACCCGCGCCCTCACTCGCAAAATTCGCACGGTGGGAGCGATCAACGGTGGCATTTCGACCACGATTCTCGACCAAGCAGAGCTTTTGGAGCTAGTACAAGACGCCCCCAGCATGGACGGGCTCAATCTGGTTCGGGAAGTCACCACCCGCAAGGTTTACGAGTGGTCTGAAGCCACGGACTCGGTTTGGGAGTTCAGTCCTACAGTCAAACCTACTAACGGCGAAATGTGGACGGTGGTAGCGCTAGACTTTGGGATCAAGCGCAACATCCTGCGGCGTCTGGCGAGTTACGGGTGTCGGGTAATCGTTGTCCCCGCTGACACGTCGCCGGAGGAAATCCTCAAATACAACCCGGACGGCATTTTTCTGTCCAACGGCCCCGGAGATCCGGCGGCGGTAACGGAAGGGATCGCGACTGCGAAAGCTTTGTTAAAGTCGGACAAACCCGTATTCGGCATCTGCATGGGACACCAAATTTTGGGACTTTCCTTGGGCGCAGAAACTTTTAAACTTAAGTTCGGCCATCGGGGATTGAATCATCCAGCGGGTTTAACTGAGCAAGTAGAAATTACTAGCCAAAATCACGGTTTTGCGATCGACCCCGATTCCCTAGCCCCCGAAGTAGAAATTACTCATCTCAATTTGAACGATCGCACTGTAGCCGGATTGAAGCATAAAACTCTGCCACTGTTCTCAGTCCAGTACCACCCGGAAGCCAGTCCGGGCCCGCACGACGCCGACTATTTATTCGATCGATTCGTGCAGTCAATGCGAGACAATCAGAAAGTAGCCAGCAGTAAATAGTCCTTAGTCAGCAGTAATTAGTCAGTAGTCATCAGAGGCTGTTTGTGTCGATCGCTTCTGACTAATGACTAATGACTAATGACTCATGACTAAAAAACTGTAGACAAAAGACCAAAAAACTCCTATAATGAAGCCTCGACTTTAAGCCATATCTAGCTAGGAGGGTGTCATTCCTGAGTCATTGACCCTGACCGTTAGCCTCAGAGGCACTCGCGAAGTCAAGAATAACTATCAGTTATTTCGCCTGACGGGCCTGCTGGACGCTTTTTCTGAGGCAACTTTTCGGAAGGTAATAAGCAAATGTATTGACGAGGGCCCAAAACACGTAATTTTGGACTTGTCTCAGATAGACTTTGTGGATAGTTCAGGCTTGGGCGCACTTGTGCAACTTGTCAAAAAAGCCCAAACCTTGGAAGGGACATTGCAAATTGTCTCAAATCCCCGCGTAACTCAGACTGTTAAACTGGTTCGCTTAGAGAAATTTTTGTCTTTGCAGCCTTCGGTTGATGAGGCGGTAAAAAACGTCAAGGATGCTTGACGCCAAAGTGAATTAAATTAGCTATCCGGTTCTCAACGCTGGATAGCCAATTTTTATTTTTTTGTTGGTAAAACAATACCGATTTTCCCAGAAGCTGCGACACGCGCCAGCCGCTATTTCCCCGATGCTTAGAGTTTCGGTGGATGGGCAGTAAAATATGTGTGGCAAACACGCGAAAAAATGGTATAAAAATTAGAGCATCCCGCTTTGGTAAAAAGCCTTTTTTAGGAGTGCCATCGTCGCGCCAAGCTTTGCCTATATATCTCGCTTCGTGATCTGACAGCGAACACTCCTGGGAAAGCTATAATTGCTGAAGTGATGAAAGACGAAATAAGTAAGTGACTACAAAAACCAAGCTGTGCGGAAGTTTTATTTAAAAAAGTATGTCGCCGATCGCAGATGACGGGCTCAAACTGAGTCTGACGGATATCAGTTTAAATCGAGTGCATCCTGCGAGGGCTACACCAGCAGAAATAGAAAGAATTTCGCCCGCAGCCTGGGCATATTTGGGAGATGCAGTGTACGAACTCTACGTTCGCAGTTCGTACTTAGTCCCACCCAAAAGATTGCAAGCTTATCACGAATTAGTGGTGGGGCAAGTACGAGCCGAAACTCAAGCGCGTCATTTGCGATCGATCTCTCCTTACTTGAACAGTACAGAATTAGCAATTGTCAAGCGCGGCCGCAATGCTGCAGCGGGCCGTTCCAAGCGAGCAGATCCAGAGATATACCAACAAGCCAGCAGCTTAGAAACTTTGATCGGATATTTGTACCTCACCGATCCCGAAAGATTGACCGAGATTCTGGCACTTTTAGAACTTGAGAAGGAAATGATTTAGCAGTTAAGAGTTGGGAATGGGGAGGGGTTAATTAACCATCCTGGCACGGCTAACATAAAACCGCAAAAATCTCGATCGGCAAAACAAGATTTATCAGTTATTAACTAGCTATTTGAACACAGCAAAATCCTTGCTCCCTCGCTAGACTATCTCAAATCTCAAAGCCCAAAGATTGCTCCCTCAATCAAGAATCTCACATCTACAATCTACAATCGACTAGCCTTCAGCCAAAACGTTTTGAGCACAAGAAACCAATGAGAAAATTTACCAAACCCAACTTTTCGCGATCGAATTCCGACAGTAAGCCATTCAAAAGCGAAGGCCGCCGTCAGGACTCACAACCATCCTCTCCCCGCTTTGAACGCAAGCCCCGTCCCGACACTCGCGGAGTAGACGCGCCTCAAAAGCGATCGACCTTCGCCCCGCAATCGCGAGAAATGCCCGTGAGAGCAATTTTCAAACGGAGAGCCGATTCCGACAGCCAACCATCCCTTCGCAGAAATAATACTTTCCAAGACAGAGACAGCAGCCCGCAGGAATCGAGGGGCAATTATTACCCAGACAGAGACAGCAGCCCGCAGCCGGCCCGCAACAATTTCCGAGACAGAGACAGAGACAGAGACAGAGACAGCAGCCCGCAGCCGGTCCGCAACAATTTCCGAGACAGAGACAGAGACAGCAGCCCGCCGCCAGTCCGCAACAATTTCCGAGATAGAGACAGAGACAGCAGCCCGCAGCCGGCCCGCAACAATTTCCGAGACAGAAACAGAGACAGCAGCCCCCAGGAATCCAGGGGCAATTATTACAAAGACAGAGACAAAGACAATAGCCCGCAGGAATTCCGGGGCAACCATTTCAGAGACAGAGACAAAGACAGAGACACTCGCCCTGTTGACAGTGCCTCAAATACAGTCGTGCAACCAGACGCAGACACAGACGACATGATTTACGGCCGCCATGCGGTGCAAGCAGCTTTAGAAACAAACCAAGTCCTCAACCGGATCTGGGTTGTTCCCCACCTGCGCTACGATCCCCGCTTTCACAGCTTGCTAACAGAAGCCAAAGCCAACGGCAGCATCATTGACGAAGTTGACGATTTGCGCCTCGACTACATCACGCGCAAAGCAAACCACCAAGGCGTAGCCGCTCAAGTATCAGCTTACGAATACCTGGATTTGAGCGAACTGATCGCAAAGGCTAAGTCGGCTTGCGAAGATCCAGTAATTGTGGTAGCAGAAGGACTCAACGACCCGCACAATCTAGGGGCGATTATTCGCACCGCAGAAGCATTGGGATCTCAGGGGATGGTGATTCCGCAGCGGCGCGCTGTTGGGATTACCTCGGCAGTGAGAAAAGTGGCAGCAGGGGCATTGGAAAGCCTGCCCGTGGCCAGGGTTGTCAATCTTAACCGGGCGCTGGAAGAACTGAAAGAGGCTGGATTCTGGATTTATGGCACTGCAGCAGGCGTCGGTCAATCTATAGAGACAGTCAAGTTCTCCGGGCCCACTGTTTTAGTGGTGGGTGGTGAAGCTGACGGTTTGAGCCTTTTGATACAGCGCGGATGTGACGGATTAGTTTCAATTCCTTTAAGGGGCCATACTCCTAGCCTGAATGTCTCGGTAGCAACGGGGATGGCTTTATACGAAATTTACCGCCAGCGCGGGCCCAAAAAGTTTCACGTACACGGATCGTAAAGGTGGTTGAAAAAAAGAGCACAACAGAGTAGCTTATTGTGAATGCCGCCCAGAATGGAGTGGCACCACACCGGGAACAAGTAAGGATAGCCGATCGACTGTCGTTACTTGTTCAGGCGAAAGTAGAAGGGGTCTTGCCCCTACATTCAAACAGGAATTCGACACAAATCTATTTAGATATATTTAAATAGGTTTGGATCGGTTCTTGGCAGCAGTCAGCCACGTGTAAATAACAACAGCCTAGGCGTGTTCGCAGCACCCTGAAAACACCGTCAAATACATTAGAAAAGCACATGAAAGAATTCTTGATTAGCTTGCTCAATTTTTTCGGATTGGCTTGGTGGGTTGAAGTTAAAACTTCAGCGCCGCGGTGCATTTACTATTTTGGCCCGTTCTTAACCAATGGAGAGGCGGAAGCTGCAAAAGCAGGATATGTAGAAGACATAGAAAATGAAGGGGCAGAAGGTGTTAGTGTTTCGATTCACCGCTGCAAACCAATTACTTTAACGGTTGCAGAAGATTTGGGAAAGCTTGGTGATGGAGGGCTGTGGCCGGTTTTGAGCGGTCAGTAGAAGCCGGGGGAATTTTGAGTTTTGAGAGGGCTACGCTTCCCTCGCAACGCTGTGCGGTTTTGAGTTGTTAGTTATAACTTCAAAACTCTTGAGTGTTGCGTGATAAATTGCTTGTGACAAACTCAAAACTCAACACTCGCAATTGCCAACTGCTTCGGGGTGACTCTCAATCCAGCGATCGATGTCTGCGAGTACCCGATCGGGAATTTCCCAAGGGAACAAGTGGGCTGTATTGGGATAGCACTGCCACTGACAATCCTGGAGGTGGCGGGCGGTTTCTAAACTGGATGCGGAGGTGATGTGCCGATCGCCCTCTCCGGCCAACACCAAGCACGGACAATGAATGTCGCCCAGGTGCATCAGTCGATCGTATCCAGCCCTCAGAGCGGTATTTAACGCCTTGGTGGCCGTGTTGGAAGTCTTGAGGTAGGCGGGGGTACCTGCCTGTGCTAAATAGCGGTAAGGGGTGGCTGTATGCTGCTGTATCAAGTAGCGAAAGAGCGATCGCCTAGCAAAAGTATCAATATTCCACTGCCAACCGGGTAGGGCCCAATTGATAATTCCGGCTAAACCTGTGTAAAGGTTATCTTGCCAAGAGATGGGAGGGTGACTTCCTCGTGGTTTGGCTGCGGATGCAAGGAGAATCAAACCGGTGACTCGCTGGGGATATTTCATGGCTAATTCCAGGGCTAAAATCCCTCCCAAAGACCATCCAATCACCAAACACCGATCGACTCCTAATCTGTCTAATAGTGCTTCTAAATCGACCAGATGATCGGTCATTTCAAAGAAAGCTGAGGTGCGGCTGTTGCCGTAGCCGCGCAAGTCTGGGGCGATCGTCTGGAACCGCTTTGATAGGTGTTGTGTAAATACCGACATACAATCGCCGGAACCTGGATGGCCGTGCAAGCAGAGAATCGGAAACCCTTGGCCTTTGACGGAAACACTGAGTTGTTGATGCGGCATTTTTTAACTGTTTGGGCGGTGCGTTGTCCCCGCTATAAATTGTATATTCCAGCGGTCAAAAGCTGGGGTTTCGGACCATGTAATCGGCAATTTTAGAAATAGACTGGCGCATTTGTAGCTCGCCGCTGCGGCTGTCAATCACAGTAATCACATAGGCCTCGTCGTCAATGCTCATCGCTAAAGTTGTGCCGAGCACCTTGGAATTTTGACCGGTTTTTTCGCCCAACCACTGAGCTTTAGTTCCTTGCAAGGCGGCAAATCCCAGAGCGTGATCGTACTGGCGGTTGAGAGTTTCTATTAACAGTTTAGCACCGGGTGTTTCGCCGTTGTAAATTTGCACCATCATTTCGGTGAGTTCGTTAGCAGTCAGGCGGTTGCGACCAGAACCGGGGTTGGAGGGCATAATTCTTTCCCCCATCAACTTGAAGTTGACGCGGGTGACTTCGTAACCGCTATTATCTAAATATTGATTGATGTAATCCGATCCCAAATAATCGATTAGTTGATTGGTGGCGATATTGCTGCTGCGATAGATCATTTCTTCTAACAGTAGCTGTAGCGGATAATTGCGATTAGACCTAATCTTTGCCGATGCGTCTTCGGTGAAATTACCGCGAGTGACTAATACTTCCTGGTTCAGACTAATTTTTTCTTTATCGACTTTTTGCATCAGCGCCACAGCAATGGGCAATTTAATTAAGCTGGCTGGACTGACAGGAGGCACATCGCCCCGCAGGTTTACGCACTCTCTAGAAAGGTTGCAAATGCCGATCGAAGCTTGAGCCGACAAACCGCTTTCCCTGGCAAGCGCACCCAACAAATCAGATTTTGCTTGCTGCACTTGAGAGGTTGCTGCTGTTAAATTTTCCCGGTATTCTTGAGTTTTTGAGGCACTGAGGGAAGCTAAAAATGAATTTTGAGGAACTTCCTGCAAGTTGTTGAGGGCCTGATGCCAGAAAAATTGAGTTTGCTGCGAAGATTCGATCGACTTATTTTGCTGCCGTTTAGTTTCTACGGCTCTGTTAGCTAAACGGACTGCTTGCTGTAAGTTGTCGTTAGCCCTCTGTTCTACTAATATTTGAGCTTCCACCGCTTGCAACTGCTGTAGCAGTTGTTCTTGAGGATTGGCGGCAACGGGAACTAAGCGCGAGAGCAGGGTTGGTTCTGGGGAGGGAGATGAGGGTTGTTCTAATTCGGTGATCAGCCCATCGCGAATTTTGTATAGTTCGTCTAGGGAACGCGGGTTAGATGATTGAGAGAATGAACTTGCGATGGTTAACATCTGAACCAGTCCAATGCCGGCTACTACTGCCGCCATCTTGTTGGCGATCGACAAAAAACACCTGATATCTCGCATATTTAATATCCTCCACACAACCCTATTCAATATAAGCAGCTATTGTTACATCAGTCAAACGGTTTTAGATTTTAGATAGGAGAACAAATCTAAAATCTAAAATCTAAAATCTAAAATAGTTCGATCGCGCCAATGTGGCAAAATAACCAAAATAAAGGGAGCGATCGCACGAAGGCAATCAACCCCCTTTAAATATGGGGAACTATCTACTTTCTGCGCCGCCGTCGCCAGTCAGCACCCAACCGCTTGAGGTAATCCCAGCCGCGTTGGGGCCAGACATGATCGCTACCGGTCTTTTCGGCAATCCAGCGAGCTACTTTGGGGCCTGTCCAGTCTCCGCCGTCGGGGGCTGGGCCTTGCAGCGCTTGTCGCAGTTCTTCTTGCTGTTCAGGATTCAGCAAGGATTTCGCAGGAGGGGGCTGGCGGTCTCCGCTGCGATTTCTCACAGAGTTAGGCCCTTCTCGGTTGTAGCGCTGGACAATTTCTTTGGCGTAGTCGTAGTTGAGGCCTACGACTTGGGCTGCTTGTTTGATAGTCCAATTTCTGGAAACTAACAGCAGCAAGTGCCAGCGGCGCGACTCTGTGGTGTTTTGTGCCTGCCGGTAGCGAATTTTGAGTTCCTCTGCCGTCAGGTGGGATTCTAAGTGAGCTTTAGGTGGCATTCCTCCAACGGGGCATCGGGAACTTCTTACCATATATCTTTGGTTTTGGGGATAATTCCGGATGAAATTATTTTCCTGGGGATCGTGGTGGCAAATAAGTAGCTTTTTTTACCCCCGATGCACGCAGCTAGTCGCACTTGAGGAAGGACTGCTGTTTTTTTGCAGGTGCGCGCCACAGGAGACCTCGGCGTGGCGGTGAGGGTTTCGAGCTTTTTTGTGAACCCCAGATTTCTGGCAGGCTTTTTGATCCCTGGCACAATGGGCGTGTATCGGAAAAGGTCGATCGCTATTTTCTTCGATCGCGCCGCCCCCATTAATTCACTCGGATGACTGATAACTTTCAGTCATTTTTGACTAAAAAAGTGTTCTTCCTAATCTGACCCTAATTATTAGGGTATCGAGCGTTTTTCTCTAATATTTTATTAGCATCATTTTATATTTTTATTTCATCTTTTTCGGGAGTCGCAGGACGCTATTAATTATGTAAAAAATCATCTTCAGATGCTGGTAAGTCTGCTATTAAGAATAAAGCTCCTCTCTGTTAGATGGAATTTTCTTATAACACAAACAAATTTTAGTAGAGTCTGAATATTGCCCGGAATAAAGCAGTCATAATCTAGGATTAGTTTATTTTTCCTGCATTTTTTCTACCATAAATCCTGGTGGCGTCGAAGAGAAACTGGGCTCTAATATTTGAGAATTTAGATTACAGAATTGGGAAGGACTGATTTCCTAATGATTGCGCTATTGCATAGACATTCTTGGATACCGAACCTAATTATGTAGGGGCCGCATTGCACACCTTACCCCTTACTTATATAAATCTAGCGTCAAACCACTTTTTGCATCAGTCCTGATACAGTTGCATTCTTGGTAGGTTAAAAGATGAGGTGAAAAACTCGATCGCTATTTTGTGTCCCGTGGGATTTTGGGAATTTAATCTATTGTATATAAAATGACCGATCGCCCGTTAGCGGAGCCCTCTTCGAGGCTCGAACTTTCGCCACAAAAATAGCCGACTTTGCCTTCGGGCTGTAAGCAGGTACAATTGCCAGTTATATTAACTGTATTGTCTCAAAGTAGAAATGATAAAGGTACGAGCATGGCATCCATCCGCGAGTTGCACCGACAACTGGTCAATAAAGAACGCTCTGCTGTGGAAATTACTCAAGAAGCATTAGACCGAATTACCCAGCTAGAGCCGAAGTTGAAAAGCTTTCTGTGCGTGACAGCAGACAGCGCATTGGCGCAGGCCCATAAAGTGGATGCCCAAATCGCAGCCGGAGAGCAAATTGGCCTGTTGGCCGGTATCCCGATCGCCGTTAAAGATAATATGTGCACCGAGGGCGTTCCCACAACCTGCGCCTCTCGGATTTTGGAGAATTTTGTCCCTCCCTACGATGCAACCGTCGTCTCGAAACTCCAAGCAGCCGGTGCGGTGATTGTGGGTAAGGCGAATATGGACGAGTTTGCAATGGGGAGCTCGACGGAAACTTCTGCTTATCAAGTTACCGCGAATCCTTGGGACTTGGAGCGCGTGCCCGGAGGGTCTTCTGGCGGTTCTGCCGCAGCGGTAGCCGCTGGAGAATGTGTCGTGAGTTTGGGTTCGGATACTGGGGGATCAATCCGCCAACCTGCTGCTTTTTGCGGGTTGGTGGGGCTGAAACCGACTTATGGGTTGGTTTCTCGCTACGGTTTGGTGGCCTATGCTTCTTCTCTCGATCAAATCGGGCCCTTTGGCCGAAATGTTGAGGATACGGCGATTTTGTTGGGGGCGATCGCCGGTTACGATCCGAGAGATTCCACGAGTCTTAATGTCCCAATTCCTGACTACGCTCAAGCTTTAAGACCCAGTTTGCGACCGAAGGGTCAGATTAGAATTGGTGTAATTAAAGAAACTTTTGGTGTCGGGCTGGAATCGGGGGTTAAAGACGCTGTTACTAAGGCGATCGAGCAATTTCAACAATTGGGCGCAGAAATTCAAGTCATTTCTTGTCCCCGGTTCCGCTACGGTTTGCCCACTTACTACATTATTGCTCCCTCGGAAGCTTCGGCAAATTTGGCGCGATATGATGGAGTTAAATACGGTTTCCGATCTCCAGATCCCGATAATCTTTTGGATATGTATGCCAAAACCCGCTCTCAAGGGTTCGGTGCGGAAGTTAAACGCCGGATTGCGATCGGCACTTACGTATTGTCGGCTGGATATTACGATGCCTATTATCTAAAAGCTCAAAAAGTTCGGACTTTGATTAAAGAAGACTTTGAAAAAGCTTTTTCTCAAGTTGATGTTTTAGTCTGTCCCACTGCTCCTACTACCGCATTTAAGGCAGGCGAAAAATTCAATGATCCTCTGAGTATGTATTTGTCAGATTTGATGACTATTCCCGTGAATCTTGCTGGTTTGCCAGCTTTGAGTTTGCCCTGCGGATTTGATGAGAAAGGACTGCCCGTGGGTATACAACTGATTGGTAATGTTTTGCAAGAATCTAGGTTGTTTCAAGTGGCTCACGCTTACGAACAGTCTACAAATTGGCACTTACACCACCCGGAATTGCATTAATTTTTGAAAATGGGCGGAATGCTGCGGCGGAAGTTAGTAATCGATCTTGGCTAATTGTCTGAATTAATCATTTGCCATTAGCTTTTGAGCGATCTCTACTTTCCCGCGTGCTCTATCTATGAACAAGTTGCTAGTATTCCTTTTGTCTAAATCGCTAATAGCTTTTGGGATAGTGTTGGCCGTTGCTTATTCTGCTGCTTGTGTATTCCTATTTGTAGCACAAGGTAAGTTTATCTTTTTTCCCGCGCGCGCGATCGAAACTACGCCAGATGATTTTGAGTTGAAATATCAAGATGTTTGGCTGCCAATTCCAACTAAAACAGGCGGGGTGGACAGCGTGCACGGGTGGTGGATTCCTGCCTCGGAAAATCCCCCCAGCCCCCCCAAAGCTGGGGGTGGAGCAAGAAAGGGGGAGGCTGTGCCCTCTGTTAACACCGGAGATTCGGATACCCCCCCCAGCCCCCCCTTGCCAAGGGGGGGAGCTAGAGGAGTCGGAACGTCCCCGCAAAGTGAGACACGGGCCGTCGCTCCGGTTCCCCCCCTTAACAAGGGGGGGTTAGGGGGGGTAGTTTTGTACCTGCACGGCAATGCTTCAAATGTGGGAGCAAATGTCGAACACGCTTATCGATTTCATCGATTAGGTTTGTCGGTATTTGTGATGGATTATCGTGGTTATGGAAAAAGCCAGGGCGATTTTCCGAGTGAATCTCAGGTTTATGAGGATGCTCAACTTGCTTGGGATTATTTGGTGAAACAGCGGGGGATTAACCCTAATCAAATTTATCTCTACGGTCATTCTTTGGGAGGGGCGATCGCGATCGATCTAGCCGTGCGTCACCCGGAGGCTGCGGGGTTAATCGTAGAAGGCTCTTTTACTTCGACGCGGGCGATGGTGAATTTCCAAAAAGGGCTGTTTTGGATGTTTCCGATCGATTTTTTGCTGACACAGCGGTTTGATTCTCTTTCAAAAGTCGATCGCCTGCAAATGCCCGTGCTCTTTATTCACGGGACTGCTGACCATGTAGTTCCAGTGGAAATGACCAAAAAACTGTTTGATGCAGCACCTGAGCCCAAACAGTTGTACATAGTTCCTGATGGAGGTCACACTAATGTGGCACAGATCGGGGGCGCAGAATATCTGCAAATACTGAGCCAATTTTTAGGTTCTTCAAAGTAGATAAAAGGTCTTGGCGGTAACAGGTTTAGTTTAATATCTGTACCGCCTGCTTGCACTTCTAACAGTACATATCTAAAGCGGAGCATTTATGGCGATGATACCGCTTAGTAAAACCTTAATACATCCAGCCACCAGTCATTCAAGGCATAGCAATAATTGCAGTAATTGTTCGTGCTTATAGCTTGTTCTTTCTTAACTCCGCAGCCTCGCCGAGATATTTTGCGATCCGGCATCCGGGCGCCGCAGAGATTGGCATCTGTGAGATTAGCTTTGCTCAATCTCGCATCGGTCAAGTCGGCCGCTCTGAGGTCTGCACCGCGGAGATTTGCACCGCTTAAATCGGCTTCTTGGAGGTCTGCACCGCGGAGATTTGCGCCGCTTAAATCGGCAACTCTCAGGTCGGTTCTACTTAGTTTAGCGGCGCTCAAATTACTGCATTTTAAATTAGCCAACTGGAGGGATGCTTCTCGAAGAAAACTCTCGCTGAGGTTGGCATTTTCTAAGTTGGCTCCCCTGATGTCTGCCCTGCTCATGTCGGCTTTGCTGAGGTCGGCGTCAGCCAAAAAGGCGTTTCTCATGTTGGCGTTGTTTAAATTAGCTTCCATTAAGTCAGCCGCAGTCAAGTCGGCATCAACTAAGTCGGCCCTGCTGAGAGTTGCGCGGCTCAAGGAAGCGCCAAACAAATCTGCACGGCTCAACGAAGCGCCAAATAAGTCGCATCCGGGACATCCTCTGGTTTCTAGCAGCCGCTTGACTAGAGACAGATTTTGAGCTTGTAAGGGAAGTGCGGCGCAAAATGGGAGTAGCATTATCGCTGCAGTCAGAATTTTCAGTTGGATTTTGGTCATAGTCTGGGTAAGTCCTCTAACTGCCTTTCATCACCGATTTGTCTGCTGGACTTACGCGCGCGGGCCCAAAAACCCGGTTTCCTCGTTCATTCCTCGCTGCCAAACCCAATATTCTAAGCAGAAACTGGGTTGTTTGCGTAAGTCCTAGTCTAGTGGATGGACGTGACTCGACGGTGTAAGGTTCGATCGCCCTCACGGATATTACTTAGGCCTTGGGGATGAAAGCGCGCACCTCAAGGCTTCTTTGCAGCGAGCGGCCAACGGCCGGATGCCCTGAATACCAGGGATTCGGGAGCTTGCGACGGCTGGAACAAGTGGCTGACTCCGACAGCGGATCAGTATTTGTAATCGATGGAGTCGGATTTAGCTGCACAGGGCGATCGTTCTCCGTACAGGCGATAGGTAAATAAGCCAATTGGCTTAGACTCTTAAGACATATTGCTGATGCGCTGCTTTCTATAAAAAAGATAGCATTTTTGTGTGATCCCCGAAATAATACCGAGCAAGCAAGTATAAAAAAAATACCACGTGTCTCGGCGGGTGGGAGAATTGAGTACAGCTAATACTTTCAAACGAGGAAAATAGATGTCTAACAGCATAGATCGACTTGCAGAAGGCGGCAGGGGGCTCAAACTCATGTGGCAGATTGCAGACGAACTCAGTTACACGCGGACTCTCGACAATCGAAACTGTTTGTCGCTGAGCAAAACTTACGAAGTAGAAAATCGCGATCGATCCCAAAATATAAAAAAGGCTAGCGTTTTAGATGGGTTAATGAATTTATTAAACACCTGGGATTGGCAGACTGAAACAGAGCAGGAAGAAGAACTGCATGAAACTTGTGTTCAACATATTAGCCTGCAAGTCAAAACAGATGTCAATGCTTTAACTCAAGTTTTGTTGTGGTTTGAGCAGTTGAAAGGTTTATCGCTCCCCAATGAAGTTTGGTGGAACTTTCAGTTGGCGTTGGCTGAAAGTTTCACTAATGCAGTTCGCCACGCTCACAAAAATTTGCCAGTAGAAACTCCTGTTCAACTAGAAATTAGGGTGTTTAAGGGACGGTTGGAACTCAAAGTTTGGGATTGCGGCCCGTGTTTTGATTTTGATGCTAAGCTGAATGAAATTCTGGCAGCAGATAGAAATAACGGCTTGAATTTAGAGGTTTTGAACGATGCTTGCTTGATGCCTAGCAGACAGAAAACTTTGGAACCGTCTCTATTTCTAATTGCTGGCTAGCTTGGGAGTGATGGACAATTAACAGACGGGCGGGGTGAAAAATGTGTTATGCTAAAAACGGTGTTAGGGGAAAAGTTACGGGTTTGGTCACCGCGTGGGTAAGGGGTGTTGAATACTGCCAAACTGCTGCGGCTTGGGTTAAGAGCTATGGTCTTGGGTGACTCTATAGCGGTTCGGTAGAAACGGCTGCATCTGTCTAATTAAATAGTAAAAACTAAATATCAAAAGTTAAAAATTATTCACACTAATTTTTGATATTTTAATTTATCATAGTATCTGGTCGCTCACCCATTACTAATGATTTCAAAAGAAACTTTATTTGTTCTGTCTCTATTTCCCTACTTGGGATTTCTCTGGTTTTTGACTAGATCGGGAAAAACACCCCGTTTAGCTCTGATGGGATTTTACGGGACTCTCGTTTTTGTAGCGGTGACGATTCCCGCAGCAATTTACGCAAAAGTGGCCTACAACGAGTCACTAGCAAATGTCGATTGGCTGCACGGTTCTGCGGAACTATTCTTGACACTTGCCAATATTTTATTAGTTTTAGGCTTTAGAGAAGCAGTGATTAAAGCCAAAGCATCCTCACAGAAGGGCGGTGAGGAGCCAGAGGGTCTTTTAGACGGGGGAGAATAGCCGGGATCGTCTCAGCTTTGTATTTGCTCTGGGCAGAAATGCTCCCGAATAGCTGCAATTACCAGTTAACTGTTGACATACCAGTTTGTGAGCCGCCAACCTGCAAAATTTGAGGAAAGCATTAGAATATATGGAAACTCACATCAAGCACTTCTAGTGTCCTCACCTTGGTTTCTTGCCACGGGCTCAACTTGAGAGCCGAGATTTTGGGTCAAGAAAGCGAGTTTCTCAGGTATTATCGAGAATGGTGCTCTGGGCGTGAGTGGAAACAGACTACCATGTTGCTAAGTTTAGCTGTGGTGGGAATCTCCAGGCCGGAAAAAAGATGAGCTATTGCCTCAATCCCCATTGCCAAAAGCCGCAGAATGCTGACTCAACCAATTTTTGTCTGGCGTGCGGCTCTAAATTGCTACTGAAAGAGCGTTACCGCGCCCTTCAACCTATCGGTGAAGGAACATTTGGCAGAACTTTTTTAGCTGTCGATGAAGATAGGTTGAAAACTCCCTGCGCCATCAAACAATTTTTCCCCCAAGTTCAAGAAAAAGCTGAATTAGAAAAGGCAACTGCACTGTTCAAACAAGAAGCTCACCGACTGCACGAACTCGGAGAACACCCGCAAATTCCAAGTTTGCTGGCTTCTTTTGAACAAGCCAAACGTCTGTATCTTGTGGAAGAGTTAATCGAGGGAAATAATTTGTTTCAGGAGTTGCAGCAGCGGGGAGCTTTTAGCGAGGAACAGATTTGGGAATTGTTGATCAATTTGTTGCCTGTTTTGCAATTTGTTCACGAGCAGCAGGTGATTCATCGCGATATTAAGCCGGAAAATATTGTGCGGAGAAATTCCCAAACTTTGTGGGTGGCGGGATATCCCAGCTCGACTCCTAGTAAAGGAAAAGGAGGGGCAAATTTAACTCAATCTTCTGGTGGCATGAAAGGGCAAATTGTCGCTGAATCTCCTGCTGTACAGGGGAATGCCAGGGGGGGTCAGTTTGTGCTAGTAGATTTTGGAGTTGCTAAGCACATTACCGGCCTTTCGGAGGCGCAAACTGGGACGATAACTGGAACTGCTGGCTATGCGCCCATTGAACAAATTCGCAGTGGCAAGGCGTATCCGGCGAGCGACCTTTACAGTTTGGGCGTTACCTGCATTCACCTGCTAACTGGGGCGGTATTGAAGGATTTGTTCGATGCTTTGGAATGCAAATGGATTTGGCGATCGCACTTGGCACAAAAAGGCATAAAAGTCAGCCAAAAATTAGCAACTATTTTGAATAAATTGCTCAAAGATTCGGTAAGAGAGCGATATCAATCCGCTGCTGAAGTGTTGCAAGATTTGGTAAATGTTGGGCAATATCCCCGCTCTCAAATCAGTTATAATTCGCCCACAAAAATAGCTATTAATTCGCCAGTAACTAACTCGCAGCCCAATACAGCAACCGCCGTCTCGGCCGCGCCGCCCCAGAAGATTCATGTTGTGCCATCCGCTGGCAATCCGAGATTATTCTCGTCTAATAACTGGCGGTGCGATCGCATTCTCCAAGGCCATTCCGCCCCGGTTAATGCTGTGGTTATTAATCCTCAAGGCAATATTCTCGCGAGCGCCAGCGACGATAAAACAATTAAGCTGTGGAACCTGCAAACAGGTGAATTCATCCATACTTTTTTCGGCCATTCCGCAACGGTTGATGCTGTGGCAATCAGCCCAGACGGGAGAATGCTAGTTAGCGGCAGTTTTGACAGAAAAGTTATTGAGTGGAAGCTGGATAAAAAGGCGATGATTCGCGAATTTTATAGCGATTTTGGTTCGCCGTACAGTCACCGCTACGGTCCCGTCTACTCGGTGGCTTTTAGTTGCGACTCTGGAGCGATTGCGAGTGCCAGCGGCGACCAGAGTATTAAATTGTGGAACCAGCGCAACGGAGAATTGGTTCAAAAACTTTCGGGACATTCTGATAAGGTTTTATCTGTTAGTTTTCGCCCTCAAAGTATGATGCTTGCCAGCGGCAGTGCTGACAAAACTATCAAGATGTGGCTGGTAGGTATTGGGGAGAGTATACGGACTTTTGTCGGTCATTCAGATTGGGTTTATGCGATCGCATTTAGTCAAGACGGAAAAACGATTGTCAGTGGAAGTGCCGATGCTACTGTTAAATTGTGGAATGCCGATACAGGGGAATTGATTAATACTTTGAGGGGGCATTCTGATGCGGTGATTTCGGTGGCGATTAGTCCAGATCGCGAAACTATGGCTAGCGGCAGTCGAGACGGTACGGTTAAACTCTGGAACCTGGAAACAGGAGAATGTTTGTGCTCTGTTGCTGGGTGCAATCCGGTGGCTTTTAGTCCTGACGGTCAAACTTTAGTCACCGGTGCGGATGGTGGCGAAGTGTTAATTTGGCGGGCGTCTGTTTAGTTGGGCGAGATAATTGAGATACTGGTGAAGGCGATCGGTGTTAGTGTCAAGTAAGCGACTGGCCCAAGAATGTACATTAAGTTGCGATCGCATTTCTCGAAACACCGCAGCATCCCCGCGATTGTCTAGAGGAAAAACCCAAGCATCAAATCCAGCCGACTTAAGACGGCTAACAGTTCCCTCGCCATCTTGCACCCACAATTGAGGGTTAATACGAAGGGGTTGACAGGAATATTCACCGACAACAATTCCTCCCACAGAAACGCTAGCACCTTCTCCACGATTGGAAAGTTCTTGCAAAATAGCTTTGAGGGAATTGAGTTTTTTGCCGTCTTGTACTTGCTGCGGTGTCAGCTTGACAATCACCATTTCTAAAACTTCGACAGGTTTTGTCGATCGTACAATGTTGACCGGTTGCGCCCCCCAAGAATTTTGTGTTTCCGGTTGCGCCGCCCAAGAGTTTTGTGTTTCCGGTTCCGTCGGCCAAGAGTTTGGTGTTTCCGGTTGAACCCTCTCGATTTCCTCTTCAACCTGTACTGTTTCAACCGGCTTTGCAGTGTCTACAATTATCTGAATTTCCTCCCCATCTTTCTCGATTTTTCCACTAATCAGTAAGATCGCATTCTCTACAATGTAAGGTTTCACTTGTTCGTAAGCCTTGGGGAACACCACAGCTTTTATTTGATGTGTCAAATCTTCTAACTGCAAAATAGCCATCGCATCGCCTTTTTTGGTCACTACCATTTTGATAGCGCTGAGCATGACAATAACTGATACTTTCCCCTTTTTATCTGCTAACTGTTCGAGAGTCACTACATCGGGGTCTGGGTTTACTTGCATGAGAAACTTTAGGGGATGTTCTGATACATAAAAGCCCAGCAATTCTTTTTCTAAACGCAATTTCTCCTGTTGGTCATAATCTTGTACCAATTTAGATTTAGGTGCAGACTCATAGGTATTGACTGACTTGCCAAAGCTATTCGCACCTAACAAATCAAAGAGATTACCTTGGCCGCTTTCTCGGTCTCTTTTGCGCTCCCCGGCCCATTTCATCACTCCTTCTAGGTCGTTTACTAATTGCTTGCGGTTATTTTCAATTTTGTCAAAAGCACCGCATTGAATTAATGCTTCTAAAGCGCGGCGGTTAACAGAATGGAGATTTACGCGATCGCACAAATCAGCCAACGATTTAAACTTACCCCCTTCCTGCCGCGCCGCCAAAATATTTTCAATTGCCGCTTCTCCCACATTTTTAACAGCAGAAATCCCAAACAAAATTTTATCTTTTGCAGAGCCAGTCATCAGTTTGGGCAGCGGTGTAAAAGTAAGTTCCGAGCTATTAACATCTGGCGGCTCAACCTCAATACCCAGCTTGAGACAATTGGCAATATATTTCTGTACTTTATCCTGATCGCCCCTGTTAGCAGTCAGCAGTGCAGCCATGTATTCTAGAGGATAATTCGCCTTTAAATATGCCGTTTGATAAGTGATATAGGCATAGGCCATTGAATGGGATTTATTAAAACAGTTAGATGCCACCAAACTATTTTCTAGGATAAAGTTATGTTCTCGTTCAACGCCTATGTCATAGACTTCGTGAGTTCCTAGTGATTTTCGACTAATAATTTTAACCATGTTTGTAACTCCTGAGAATAGCCTCTATTTTAGTTTTCTTTCGTTGCAATCCCAAGCGGGGATATTGATACACAAAATCATAGAATGCTTGTATATTTTTTCGACTAAAGATTCTCCAATAATAAACTTTTTTTAATTGATGCTCTTGTACAGAACCCATCCCTAGGTGCATTGCTAGTTCGCGGGCAAATTCAAAGGAACCAACAATGCAGACTAAACCGCCACTTCTACCTTTGTTTGCATAAGCACAACCGTCACCGTCAAAATAGCCTAACACATAAGACCCTAAATATTTTAAGTTAGGGAAATAGGTAACTTCCGAAAAAGTTCTTCCTGTTATGATGCCGTAGCCCTGTAAAGAGCTTGCCAGCTTTTCAGAAGAAAAATTTATTCGGTAGTGAGGAGCATAATTTTGAGGCTGAACAATTCTAATCTCACCAGAGTATTGTAGCTCTATGCTGAGCATTTCTGTGAGTTCTTTGTCAATAGATTCAAAAGCTACATAATTAGTTTGAGTAACGCAGCCATCAGCAGCTATCAATCCTAACAAATAAGCTTTAGCTTGAGAGTCAATTACATCAAAATAGCTCTCATTTAAAGTATAGCGGTTTCGCCGCTTAGTATTAATCTCCGCTTCTTTTAAAACCCTTGAAACTGCTCTCTCGCTCACACCAAGGTAGTTAGGAATGTCTCGACACTCCATGCCCTGATTAAAAGCAGAAATGATTTGATCCTTGTGTTCCGATTTTAGCTGCCTATAGTCGAGATACATTTTATATATCTGAGCTAGAGTTGATTTGTTTTAAGTCTAATCCTTGTTCAAAGATTTCGTCAATGGGCAGCATTTGACCGCCAACAGTCATAAACTTGTGATCTTTTGTGGCGCGAATTATCGAGCCATCTTCCAGGCAATACTCAAAGACCTCCTGCTGCCCACGGCGATGCCACTGTGCAATTGACTGTGTATAAATATAACCGTTGCTATCAACACTATAAACAGTACATTCAATTTTTTCCTCAACGATTTTGCCAATAGCCATCGGCCCATATTCCACCGTCAATATCTTCGTGTCATAGCTCAAGCAGTATTCAGCGAATTGTAGCATCTGCGCGAACAACTTTTCAGCAATTCTTTGACTGACTCCATTCTTAGTTGCGCCGTCGATAAACGTTTCTTTTTGCTTCTGCATTTCATCAGCTTTCTTCTTGCCCATTGCGCGCCGAAGCAAGTCAGCTTGCCCCAAAGAATAGCCTGCCAAATCTTGAGCCATCCGCATAATTTGCTCTTGAAAGCAAAGCGTTCCGTAAGTCTCTTTTAAAATCGGTTCTAATAGCGGATGATCGTACTCAACTGTTTTACCGTGCTTGCAGTCAATAAACTGAGGAATCAAACCTGCATCCAGCGGCCCAGGTCGGTAAAGTGCCAAAATAGAAGAAATATCATCGAGACAGGAAGGTTTGAGTTTTTTCACTACATCCAGCATTCCAGAGGATTCTAGCTGAAAAATACCTTCTAAATCTCCTCTTTCTAAAAGTCTATAAGTTTTATCTACATCATCAGGTAACTTTTTGATTCTGCCAAAAGTCTCTTGAGCTCTGCGCTCTATATCAGAAGGTAGCATTTCTGGATCGACAATTTGATTTTGGGTGTGCTTAATATAATCAACTGTTTTCTGTAGGGTTGTTAAATTTTTCAATCCCAAAAAGTCCATTTTCAGCAGACCCAGAAATTCCAAATCTTCCATGAAATATTGGGTAATTACAGCACCCTCATTATTCTTTTGCAGCGGTACAATTTCATCCAAGGGCTCTGAAGAAATTACCACACCTGCGGCGTGAACGCCATAGGTTTTGTTAGTTCCTTCAATGCGAATTGCCATGTCAATCCACTGACGAACGGGGACTTCTGTACCTGTTTCTTCATTAATGCAAATAGCTTTTTCATAGTTTTCTTTAAATTCTTGTGCAGGTGTATCATCGGAAATCATCACTTTAAGTTTTTCCGGTTTTCCACGCGATACGGGAATTAATTTTGCCATTTCGTCGGCTTTTTTGTAGGGAATGCCTAACACTCTGGCAACATCTTTCAAGACCGCTTTTGATGTCATTCTATTGAAAGTAATAATTTGCGCTACGCGGTCGCTACCATATTTTTCAGTAACGTATTTAATCATGTCGTCCCGCCTTTCTATGCAGAAATCGCTATCAATATCTGGCATGGATTTGCGTTCGGGATTGAGAAATCGCTCGAATAGTAGTCCGTGGTGTACGGGGTCTATATTGGTGATTTTGAGGACATAGGCAACTAGAGAACCTGCGGCAGAACCGCGTCCTGGCCCTACTGGAATATCGTTGTCTCTAGCATATTTTATGTAGTCCCAAACTACTAAAAAGTATTCCGAAAAGCCCATCTGCTGAAGCATTTTCAGTTCGTATTCTAGTCTTTGTTTGTAGACGGGGGGGATTTCATTTCGGGTGCGGGCTTTGAGGCGTTCTAAGAGTCCCAGCCAGGATATTTCTTCTACATAAGTATCGGCTGTATGTTCTGGGGGAATAGGAATTGTGGGAATTCGAGCTTCTCCTGTGAGCTCGTATCTCGATACTTTATTTGCGACCTCTAGAGTATTTTCGATCGCCTCTTTGATTGTTTCATCATCCAAATGGTCTCGAAACAGTTGCGCCATCTCCTCCGCAGACTTAAGATACTCAGTGCCGCTGTAGCGCATCCGCTTGTCTTCTTCAATCAGTTTGTTGGTGTTAATGCAGAGTAAAGCATCGTGTGCTTCTACGTCGTTGCAGGAAATATAGTGAGAATCATTGGTGGCAATTATCTTAATCTTGAGTTCGCGGGCAATTTTGACGATTTCAACATTAACAATCCGGTCTTCCGGGGAACCGTGGTCTTGAATTTCTATATAGTAATCTTCCCCAAATACTTCTTTATACCATGTGGCTACTTCACGGGCAGCATCTAGCTTGTTTTGCAGAATCATTTGGGGAACTTCGCCACCCAAACAAGCACTGGTGACAATTAAACCTTCGGAGTATTGTTTTAGCAGTTCCTTATTGATGCAAGGTCGGGCAAAAATACCTCTTTCAGGCATTCCCTTTAAGTGGGAAATTGTGGTTAGTTTGACGAGGTTTTTATAACCTTGGGTATTTTTAGCTAAAACCACTTGATGGTATTTTCTTCTACCTCTAACTTTTACTTCAATGTCGCCGTTGACGACATACATTTCGTTGCCAATAATCGGCTTAATATTTTTATTTCGGCAAACTTTGATTAGCTCGATCGCGCCGTACATCACCCCGTGGTCTGTAAGGGCGATCGCGGGCATCCCCAATTCCACCGCCCGTTCTGCGAGCTGTTGTAGCTGAGAAGCCCCATCTAGTAAGCTATAATCGCTGTGAATGTGCAAACCAACGAAAGACATAGGGATTTAAAATATAAGATTTGAGAATTTAGATTCTACACCATTGGCGTGTCAAAGCGTAAAATAAAAAACAAAGCTTTATATCCCTCTTGAGCTGGTTTGTGCAGGGGCTTCTAGAAGCGCAAAAGATGAGGTTGTTGCGGTATTGATGATTGAATGGGTAAATTATTCTCGCTCGCGATCGAACTTTTACAAATTTGCTTGTTGCAAATAACGCTCCAAATCTTTAACCCGTTCTTGTGTCACCCTTGCTCTGCAATAACCGTAGGTAGAAGCAGCCAAAGTTCCACCTTCAAACTGCCCCATTTCATAATTGCAAGATTCATCTCTAAACTTGAGCCAACTACGCTGTGATACTATCAATCTTTGCTTTTGTTTGCTGTTGAGTTTCGGCTGAAGTTGCTGATATAGTTGATTGAGTTTTCTGTCTGCTGCCTTAAACTCTTGACTGGAACACGCATTCTGCTCCTGTGTAGTTTGAGGACTTTTGCAGTTAGGCTGTTGGGCGAGTTGTAAGGAAGTGTTGTTGGCTTTACTGGGAAGCAAAAATCCGGCTGTTAACAACAGCGAACTCGCGGCTAATTTGACCCAAATAGTGATTTTTTTCAAAATATTTACCTCTTTTTCAATCTTTAATTTTTTCGGGTTGAGCCGATCGCCAAATCCACCAAGCCGCCGCCCACAGAGTAAAATTGCCGATGAGAGTCATCCCCGCTTGCAGGGTAACGATCCATTCTAGGGCCGGAGAGTTGTCAAAATAGTGCCATGTACAGGCACACATAGCGCTGACGAGAGCGGGCAGCATTGCGGCGGAAAGGGCCCACCAAGCTCGGTTTTGAGTGACTTCGCCGTAAGTCCAAATTAACCAGATGGCGGCAATCCACTCGACGACGCTAGAGATGTGAATAATCCAGGTGGGAATTGACAAAGCGTGCATTTTTTGTATTGTGAACGAAGATGAAAGATTTATCTATCGGGACTTACGAAAGTGTCATATAAAGTATGATGCGTCATACAATTTTAGATTAGCGATTTGAGATTTTATGAGATTTGCGATTTGAGCTGACTGATGACGTAAAGCCTTGAAGCTTGCTGACAGTAGCATTTTTTTGGTAGTAGGATCAAATCTCAAATATCAAAAAAATCTAAAATCTAAAATCTAAAATAGTTAGATTCCCCATCACAAACAAAGAAAAGAGTAGAAATGCGAGCAATTTTGTGCGGCTATTACGGTAAAGGCAACGGCGGCGACGAGGCGCTGTTGGCATCGCTACTGCAAATGTTACCAGATGGGGTGACGCCGATCGTCCTGTCTGGCAATCCTGTCGAGACAAATCAGCGGTACGGGGTAGCTGCGCGCGATCGCATGAATGCGTTCCAAGTTCTCGAAGCACTCCGCACCTCCGACGCGCTAATTTGGGGCGGCGGTAGTTTAATCCAAGACGCTACTAGCATTGCGAGCCCTTTCTATTATGGGGGTTTGATGGGATTAGCGCAGCGGATGGGCTTAAAAACTGTTGCCTGGGCCCAGGGAATTGGGCCTTTGAAGCGCGAAATGACTCGCAAGTTATCTCAGCGCTGTTTTGCGGGATGCACCGGCGTCAGCGTGCGGGATAAAGGTTCAGCTACTTTACTTGCAGATTGGCAAATTCCCTTTACTTTAGCGCCTGATCCTGTGTGGGCTTTGGAGAATTCTCCCGTGTCAGGTTTGTGGGATTTACCTGCGCCCAGAGTTGCTGTTTGTTTGCGTTCTCATTCTACACTAACTCCCGCCCGTTTGTCAATCTTAACTCAAGCTTTAGTTGACTTTCAAAAAGCAACTCGCACCTTAATTTTGCTGCTGCCTTTTCAAGCGTCTCACGACTTAGAAATTGCCCAACATTTGCACGAAGCCCTGCCGAAAACGAGCCGCATCCTCAGTTTAGACGATCCGAGAAAATTGAAAGGAGTGTTCCGGGGAGTCGAAATGGCGATCGGGATGCGCTACCACAGTTTAATTATGGCAGCATCCGAAGAATGCCGCTGTTTTGCCCTCAGCTACGATCCGAAAGTCAGCCAGTTAATGGAAGAGCTAGAAATGCCAGGATACTTATTATCAGAATTGCCAGACGATCCTTATTTAATCAGCAAAACCTGGATTGAACACTATGCCAACGGCGACGCCTTATCTCCAGACCGGATAAAATTCATAGTAGAGCGATCGCTCTTTCATCGCGAAGTATTACGAGCCGCACTCCAGTAATCTCATTCAGAGGTGAAATACAATGACAGTCAGTACAGCCCACTTAAAAATTACCTGGGAAAAATTGCCAGACGATTTCATTTTAGACGAGGAACCTCTGCAAAATATCGACCAGCCCTTACTCGCTGCCGCCTTGCGAGAAATCTTAGAAATCGCGGGGCTAATAGAAGCAGGAATATTAATTGCTCCAAATATGGGCATTTGTGCCACAGTAGATAGCAAGCTAGTTATCAAAGCTCCAGATTGGTTTTATGCCCGCAACGTACAGCCGCTTTCTAGTCAAGAAATTCGTCGCAGTTACACTCCCAATTTAGAAGGAGACATTCCGGCGATAGTCATGGAATTTTTATCAGCTACTGCCAACGAAGAATATTCTAGCAAAAAAACTTATCCCCCCGGAAAATGGTATTTTTACGAGCAAATATTGCGAGTGCCAGTCTATGCACTTTTTGAACCATCCGCCGGAGTGTTAGAAGTCTACCAGTTGGGTTCATCAGGAAAGTATGAAGTACAACCACCAGATTTAAACGGCCGTTATTGGATTGCAGGAGTTGGGTTATTTCTGGGGGTTTGGCAGGGAACAAAAGCCGAAAGAACGGGATATTGGTTGCGGTGGTGGGATGAAAGCGGCCAGATGTTATTGTGGGGTGCAGAAATGGTAGAAAGAGAAAGGCAAGAAAGAGTAATCGCTCAACAGCAAGCCGAACAAGAACGAGAACGGGCCGAACAAGAACGAGAACGATCGCAAAGATTGGCCGCACAATTAAGAGCAGCAGGCATTGAACCTGAAGCCTAAAACAATAAGAGGTAAAATACCGTGACAGTCCGTACAACCGACTTGAAAATTATCTGGGAAAAATTACCAGATGATTTCATTTTAGAGGAGCAACCTCTGCAAAATATCGACCAACCCTTACTCGCTGCCGCCTTGCGAGAAATCTTAGAAATCGCGGGGCTAATTTTGGAGGGAACATTAGTTGCCCCTAATATGGGGATTTGTGCCACCTTAGATAATAAGCTAGTTATCAAAGCTCCCGATTTGTTTTATGTTCCCAACGTACAGCCGCTTTCTAGTCAAGAAATCCGCCGCAGTTACACTCCGAACTTAGAAGGAGAAATTCCGGCATTCGTCATGGAGTTCTTGTCAACTACTTCCTACGATGAATATTCTAACAAGCCAACTTATCCACCGGGGAAATGGTTTTTTTATAGACAAGTATTGCGAGTACCAATTTATGCACTTTTTGAGCCAGCCACAGGAGTGTTAGAAGTCTACCAGTTGGATTCATCAGGAGATTATCAAATACAGAAACCAGATTTAAACGGTCGTTATTGGATTGAAGGAATTGGGTTATTTCTAGGTATTTGGCAGGGTACAAAAGCCGAAAGAACCGGATATTGGTTGCGCTGGTGGGATGAGAGCGGAGAGATGTTATTGTGGGGAGCAGAGATGGTAGAAAGGGAGCGGCAGCGGGCCGATCGACTAGCTGCACAATTAAGAGCAGCAGGCCTCGAACCAGAGGCCTAATGCAATAATGAGCAATTTAAAATTGTCACTCTGCAATTTAAGATTGCTCATTAATTAAAAAGTAGGGAACAACATCGCAAAAATCAATATTTATCTGCGTTAATCCACGTTCATCTGCATTCATCTGCGGTTAAAAATTACATTCAGGAGACAGCAAAATTGGCCAGAGTAAGAGTGCGGGAACACGTCAATCCCCTATCAATTAGATATCAAGCATCTGCAAGTCCCCCGGATTGGACTAAAATCTATGCCGACTTAAATTTACCGCTGCATTTAGATATCGGCTGCGGCAGAGGACGGTTTTTGTGGCACATGGCGCAAATCCAAACAGACTGGAACTTTCTCGGCTTAGAAATTCGGGAACCTCTGGTAGAAGAGGCGAATCTGTGGCGGGACGAAAAAGGCTTGACAAATTTGCATTATTTGTTTTGCAATGCGAATAGTTCTCTGAAGCCCATTTTAGAAACTTTACCCGCAGGTATTTTGCAGCGAGTTAGCATTCAATTTCCCGATCCGTGGTTCAAGAAAAAGCACCACAAACGGCGGGTAGTGCAGCAGGAATTAGTTAATGAATTGGCAATTTATCTGGCAATTGGCGGCGAAGTTTTTATTCAGTCAGATATTGAGGAAGTAGAAAGAGAAATGTGCGATCGCTTTTCATCTAACCCCAGTTTTAAACGTCAAAACGGCGACAACTGGCTAGCAGAAAATCCCCTACCTGTGGCTACTGAAAGAGAAATTGCTACTTTGAAACGGGGCGAACCAGTTTATCGAGCACTCTATCAAAAATAATGCTCGCTTTTGCAAACTCACCTTTGTCATAAATGTTATAACTTACATCTTGCACCTTGGTTAGGAACAGGCAAGATGCCTGTTCCACAAAACTTAATTTTCTTGTGGAACGGGCATCTTGCCCGTTAGGAACAGGCAAGATGCCTGTTCCACAAAACTTAATTTTCTTGTGAAACCGCTTTCCGGCCTTTTCCACAAAACTTAATTTTCTTGTGGAACGGGCATCTTGTCCGTTAGGAACAGGCAAGATGCCTGTTCCACAAAACTTAATTTTCTTGTGGAACGGGCATCTTGCCCGTTAGGAACAGGCAAGATGCCTGTTCCACAAAACTTAATTTTCTTGTGAAACCGCTTTCCGGCCTGTTCCACAAAACTTAATTTTCTTGTGGAACGGGCATCTTGCCCGTTAATAAAAAAATTATTTTTAACTTAAACCCAAGATGGCAGCCACATCCGAATTTTCCATTCAATTTGCGACAAAGGCAGTCCCAAATAGATAGGCATCCAGAAAATAAAAGCACCCAAAACCAGAAAAATAATTGTTACCCCCATCCCTCGGAGTCGAGTTTGAGGGCTGTGCAGCCACCTGTCAGTCCACCAAGCAAGCGCTAAGGCTGCAAACACAGAACAGCCCATATAATGGTACAAAAATATGCAGCGAGTCACCTTCACCCAAGGCAGCAAATTAGCGGCCCAATTAACTATTAAATATAACCCCAGCCACATTTCAGCAGTCGGCGGAAACAAAATCGGCCGCTGCTGTTCTATCGTGTCAACAGAAGCCTCGCTGCGCGTTTGCACCCACACCAAAACCCGGTGAACTAAAACTCCTATTACTAGCAGTAAAGCTAAGGTTGAAAGCCACCAAAGCAATGGATTTCCCATTGCGTGAACGTCAAAAATTGCCTGAGTTGCACCTTCAGGTAACGGCGGCAACTCCGGATCTGGTTGGGCATTGCTGCTAGCAGTTTTGTAGAAGTAAACTATGGGGCGCAGCATCAAAGGCCAACTGTACCATGTGGAACAGTAAGGATGTACATCGGGGCCGCTTTTAATCCGCTGGTGATAAGTCAAAATTTCCGTTTGCATCTGCCAGAAATTGGGAGTTGGATTAAAGTGCAGGTGAGGAATCCAAGAGATGCTGTAAACTAGAATAGGAATAATAGCTAGACTTAAGCAGAGTTCTATAAAATTGAGTTGAGTCAGTTTTTGTACGGGACTTTCGGCAGGAATTAGAGGTGAATCTACCTCGCGGCTTTGTTCTTCATTTCCTCTGTTACCCTGGAACAAACGAACTGCCCAAGCACAGATTAAAATTAGATAAGTACCGAAAAGAAACCACAATCCGTTCCATTTGATAGCAGCAGATGCGCCGAAACCTATTCCGGCGAGTACGAGCCAAATCCAGCGCTTTTTACCTTGGGCTTCTACGGATTTTAAAATAAATAACTGACCTAAAATTCCAAATAAAACTAGATAAATGTTGTTCAGCGCGTAGCGAGACTCCACTAAAAACAAACCGTCGCAGGCGATAAATAAAGCAGCAATAAAAGCAAAGGTGCGGCGCGGAACTAGCTGATAAGCTAGTGCTCCCACAACTAGGGGAATAAAGGAACCTGTGAGAGCATTCAGCCAGCGGTAATCCCAAGGAGAAAGCAGGGAGCCAGCCCTAATGTTGACGGCTGTTTGTCCGAAGGGAAGGTGAGTGCCGATCCAAATGCCGATCGCAATTATGTACTGGCTAAGAGGTGGGTGAGCGTTGAAAAAAGGAGTTTTTGTGAGATAATTGTTGGCAAATTTAGCGTAGTAAACCTCGTCAAATACTAAAGTGTTAAATCGCTCTAATTCCCAAAAGCGCAGACTTAAGGACACGAGGAAAATGCCGAGCATTCCTAGGGAAAAAATAAAAGTGGATCTGTTAAATTGTTTTTTGTTGATTTTCATAAAACAGCAGCAAATAGTGGATGCTAGATTTGAGGGCGATCGCTAATTTAAAATTCCTGAGTTGAGACTAACGTAAAATAGGACTTGTGCCGAAACCGAATTTTTTAGGGGAAACCAGGTTTTTTGGAACAACTCGGTTTCTTAAACCCGGTTTCTAATAATGCTTGGAGAGTGCAGCGAGAAGCAGTAGCGACTATTGTTTCACCAAATGCTCCCGATCTAATTGGCAAGCAGGAAGGAAAAGGGTGCATCACAAGGTGCGATAGATTATGATAGCAGCTAATCATGTCTTTTTTGAGCGAGTGCTTATGAATCCCATACTTTCGATTTGGGGGCGTTGCGGGTTAGCTGTAGGTGCGACTATCCTGATGGGATCTGCGGCCGCGCCAAATCCCCAGACATTTGAAAGTTTTGCTGATTTCTGTACCAACAAAGAGAATTTGCCCCCTGAAACCAGACATACGGTGGAGGTGTTGCTATCAAAAGCAAAAACACAAGAGTGCGATCGCGCTCAAAAAACCCTGACTAATCTCACAGAACTTTCCCTAATTCGCAATCAAATAGTCGATATCAAACCATTATCAAAATTAACCAATCTGAGAGAGCTCAACCTCAGTATAAATCAAATAACAGATGTGCAACCCTTATCGGGACTGACTAATCTGAGATTTCTCACCCTCACTTCCAATCAAATCTCTGACGTGAAACCATTATCGGGACTGACTAATCTCACACTACTTTACCTAGCTGACAATCAAATAGTCGATATCAAACCATTATCAAAATTAACCAATCTGAGAAGGCTCAACCTCAGTGTAAATCAAATAACAGATGTGCAACCCTTATCGGGACTGACTAATCTGAGAGCCCTCGTCCTCAAATTCAATCAAATCTCAGACGTGAAACCATTATCGGGACTGACTAATCTGACAGAGCTTTTCCTCGAAGCTAATCAAATCATAGATGTAAAACCTTTAGCGGGATTGACTAATCTAACAGGGCTGTCCCTCGCATCTAATCAAATTGTAGATGTGACACCTTTATCGACAATGACGGAGTTGAATTTTCTTTATTTGAGTGGCAATAAAATCGCAGATTTGAAACCATTATCGGGATTGACAAATCTGATAGTGCTTTTCCTAGCATCCAATCAAATCGCAGATGTCAAACCTTTAGCGGGATTGACAAATCTGCCCACCCTAGACCTCAGTAGAAATCAAATCGCAGATGCCAAACCTTTAGCGGGATTGACAAATCTGACCACCCTAGACCTCAGTAGAAATCAAATCGCAGATGCCAAACCTTTAGCGGGATTGGTATATCTGACCACCCTGGATCTCAGTAGAAATCAAATCCCGGATGGGGAAGCCGATCGATTAATTCAGAAAAACAAACAACTATTAAATCAAAAAACAGATGAAGCCGAGCGATTGGTTGAGGAAGCTGGGCGACTATTCGATCGGGAAACAGCAGCATCTTACCAGGAGGCATTGCAAAAGTTTGATGCAGCGCGTTCGCTTTATCAAATGCTTAGAAATCGGGACAAGGAAGCTGAGACGCTGAATATAATGGGCTTGATTAGTAATAGATTAGGAGAAAGACAGCAAGCCCTGAACTACTACAAGCAAGCCCTTTCTGGGTCTCAGACTGTAGGCGATCGCCAGATGCAAGCCCTCATCCTCAACAATATCGGCGCCTTCTACTATGCTTTGGGAGAAAAACAGCAAGCCATCGACTACTATAACCAAGTCCTTTCCTTAATTCGGGAAATGGGCGATCGCCCTGAAGCAAGTATCAACCTCAGCAACATCTCGAACCTACCCGCAAACAGCGATACATCTTTGGGCGATCGCACTGCGGAAGCCACCACACTCAACAACATCGGCTTAGCCTACAACGATTTGGGAGAAAAACAGAAAGCAAAAGAGTATCTTAACCAAGCCCTTCCCTTATTCCGGGCTATGGGCGATCGGACTAAGGAAGCCACTATCCTCAACAATATTGGCATAGTCTACTATGATTTGGGAGAAAAACAAACAGCCCTCGACTACTACAAACAAGCCCTCGATTTGAGACAAAAAGCGGGCGATAGGCGTGGAGAAGCCAACAGCCTCAACAATGTAGGTAATACTTACTCAGAATTGGGAAAACTGGAGAAAGCAGAAGAATATTTCAACCAAGCCCTGCCGCTGTTTCGCACTGTGGGCGATCGTCCTGGGGAAGCTCTCACCCTCTACAATAGGGCTATTCTCAAAGGCGATCGAGGCAATTTAATCGCAGCCCTCACTGACATTGAAACCTCCATCAAAATCATCGAAAACCTCCGCACCAAAATTACCAACCACGAGCTCCGCATATCATACTTTGCCACCGTACAACACTATTACCAGTTATACATTGACCTGTTAATGGAACTGCACAAAACCAATCCCAACTCTGGTTACGATCGCAAAGCCTTAGAAGCCAGCGAAAGTTCCCGCGCCCGCAGCCTTCTCGAACTTCTTCAAGAAGCAAACGCCGATATTCGCCAAGGTGTAGCCCCGGAATTATTGCAGCAAGAACGCAATTTACAACAGCAACTCGATGCCTTAGAAACACGGCGAATCGAAACTATAAGCCGCCCCAATCATACCCCCGCAGAAAAAGCAGAATTAGACCAAAAACGGCAAACTTTACTAGGACAATATCAGGACATTCAAGCCCAAATCCGCTCCACCAGCCCCCGGTACGCCGCCCTCACCCAACCGCAACCTCTAACGCTTGCACAGATTCAACAACAAATCCTCGATGACAATACCATTTTACTCCAGTATTCTTTAGGGAAACATCGTAGCTATCTCTGGGCTGTGACTAAAACCAGCATCACCAGTTATGAATTGCCCAAACAGGTTGACATCGAAAAAGCCGCCCGCAATTTCCGCAATGCTGTGACTAACCCGCGCTACCGCAACATTCCCGATCGAGTTGCTGAAGCTAACAACACGCTCAGTCAAATTATTTTACAGCCCGTAGCAGCACAACTCGCTCAAAAACGCCTGCTGATTGTTGGCGATGGCATTCTCAATTACCTCCCCTTTGCCGCCCTCTCGCTCCCCGAAACACCAGGTAGAAATCCGAATCCGCCTTTAATTGTAGACCATGAAATTGTGCTGCTGCCTTCTGCTTCCACCTTGGGAATCTTAAGACAAAACTACAATGACAGACAACCCCCAACTCGGACTTTAGCAATGCTCGCCGATCCAGTTTTTAGCGCTAAGGATGAACGAGTCAGAACCCAGTCTAATAGCGGCAATCCCCAAGCAATCGAATCAGTAAATCTCGGTTTAAGCCGCTCTAGCCGCGCCAATAACATACAGTTGAGCCGTTTAAAATTTACACGCCAAGAAGCTCAAATCATTCAAGCATTAGTACCAGCCAATTCTCGTACCGAATCTTTGGATTTTGCAGCCAGCCGCGCCGCAGCAACCAGTCAGAACTTAAGCCAATATAAAATCATTCATTTTGCCACTCACGGTTTAGCGAATAGCACTAACCCGGAACTATCAGGAATCATCTTGTCACTGGTAGACGAAAAGGGCAATCCCTTAAACGGATTCCTGCGACTTACTGATATTTTCAATCTCAAATTAGCAGCAGATTTAGTAGTGTTAAGTGCCTGTCAAACCGGAATGGGGCAGAACATTCAAGGCGAGGGCATGGTAGGGTTAACGCGGGGATTTATGTATGCGGGGGCTCAGCGAGTTGTGGTGAGTTTGTGGAGTGTGGATGATGAAGGAACAGCTACGTTAATGTCGAGTTTCTATCAGGGAATGCTGCAAAAAGGGTTAACGCCAGCGGCAGCATTGAGGGCGGCGCAACTGGAAATGTTGAAGCAGGAAGAGTGGCGTTCTCCTTATTATTGGGCGGCTTTTACGCTTCAGGGGGAATGGCGATAAATTTTATGAAAAACAGTTATGATATCAAGTTTGATTAATTGCTGATCAATCTTATATGGTAATAGTCGAGCAAATTTTTGCGATTTGGCAGAATGCTTTTTGTGATTTTTTTTTGTACGCTGCTACTGCCATTCTATCCATTGCCTCACAATATTTTCTAGTTCCCCAGCAAACGAATCAGTTGCATAAAGATCAAAGTTATTAATCATCTCGCTTTTTTCTAAGGGAGACTCAGCTTGAAATATAGATTCATCTAAGTTAAAAAGCGATAATTGGCGAGACTCGTCATCCGATGGATTCTGGTGTAGGGATGTTTGCTGGCTGACAAAATCGCCCATCCGTTCGCAACCCTTAGCAAAACGGCGCAAAGTAGTTGCGATCGCCTCAGAACTATTATCAATTCCTATCCATCTCCTCCCAAACTCCGAAGCAACACTCAAAGTCGTACCCGAACCGGCAAAGCAATCGAGCACTAAATCATCAGGATTTGATGAAGCTCGAATAATTCTACTAACTAGATCACGGTTTTTCTCAGTGGGATAACCTGTAATTTTAATATTCTGATTGTGAGCATCGCGAAACTCTAGCCAAATATCTTGTACGGGAATCCCGCTACTGCTATCCAAATATATCTTGCGACGGGGATTTCCTGTTGCAGACCAATATATTTCCCCTCTAGCATCCATTTCATCTAGTGTTTGAGGTGGAAATTGCCAATGCTTTCCTGGTGGCGGATTCATCCCTCGCCAAGACTTTCCAGTTTCGCCATTTCGCACTCCAGGCGCATGAATCGGAACCTTTTTATATCGCCGTCCAGTTTCCTTTTCAATGTATTCATATTCTTTGTTGGCGCGCTTATCTGTCCATTCTTCAACAGGACGATTCCAGACATAAGTATCTGATTTACTATAAAACAGGATAAAATCTGAAACATTGCCGTAAGTCTTTTTTGTGTAGTTCTTTGGATTACATTTTTTGCGAGTAATCCAATTTCTAAAATTGCGTTGACCAAAAATTTCATCCATAATCACCTTGATATAAAAGGCCATTTTATCATCAAGATGGACATATATTGAGCCGTCATCAGCTAATAACTCTCTCAAGAGTATCAACCTCTGACGAATAAATTCAATATAGCTGTTCCCTCCTAATAAGTCAGAATAAGCCTCAGTCTGAGAACGTGATTGAAACACACTTTTAGTGGCAAAAGGCGGATCTATATAAATTAATCTTACTTTACCTTTTACTGAACTATCTTTAAGTAAAGATGCTATAATTGGTAAATTATCACCATAGTAAAGACGGTTTTCATTTGCCAGACTTAGCTGTTCATTGCTAGACCACAGTTTTACACATTCAGCTTGATGAGTGTCTAAAACTTCACTTGCAGGCACTTTTCCTGGATATGAAAAGCACGCATCCAAGCTATTGTTTAATTGGCTTTCACTAAAATTAGATGCAGCTTCACCCTGCGATTGTTTTTTTGAAATACCCGTAGCCATTGTCACTCCTATTTTCAAGAACGCAGCCATTCCACTGTAATCCGATCTGGAACCATACGCAGTGTCAATACAATAATCTTATCTTGCCAGCTATTTTCAATATTTGCGTAGTCATCCCACATCGATCCGAGTAAGAGACCAGGCCCATCATTCAGGAAAATTACTTTAGTTCTTAAGTTATGATTTTGTGTATAACTGAGGATTTCATCAGCGCAGCTACGATAACCACCTGTTCGGTCGTCTTCTTGTGCACCGCCTCTATCTGAATCATATCTTGCCAATCCTATTGCCAGCAAGTCATTTTCATTAATATCGTAAATCACAAAATCAACAGGACGTTTCGGGTTGGGATAGTTGACGAAGACATTTCCCATCAGGATATCTTTTCCTGCTCGCTCTGGCCCTCTGATTGCCAAGTAGGGAAAGTGTAAGCGGAATAAGGAGAAAAATCTTTCAGTTAGGTCGTATCCTTTGTTGCCACGACTTTTGTATTCCCACAACAAAGCTGACATTGCCTCGTCGGGAATTGGACGAGTCATGTATGCAGCTTGAACTTCTTGAACAGACCTAAAACGAGATCCAAACTGATTGCAAATATCCGCTGTCTTTTTTTTCCTTCTGAGCATTTCAACTGGAATCTCAGGGCTAACATACTTGCGAAACACCCTGAGAAGTTGAACTCGCATCCATGTGCTAGGAACCTCAGAAATCTGTATAAATAGGCGCACTGATGATTCAGAAGTCCTGAGTAATTGCCCAAACATTACTAAAACTGGTTCGTAAAGTTGGCAAGCCTCTTGTAATATATCTGGATAGTATTCTCCTGTCATCAAAGTTATCCAGTTGTGTCCATCTGGTTTGTAGTCTGCAAAAGAGTTGCGTCTTCCCGATATCATATTACTCACCCTTCATCTCACAATTAACTCCTTCATAAATTTCGCTCAATTGAATTTGAAACTAGATCGCCCCTCAAAACTAATCTAACATTATATCCAAAAAAAAGCGGTTCTGCTTGTCGCAGAACCGCCGTCACAGAGGATGAAAAATCAAAACTTAACGCACAGCGCCCTGTACTGAAGGTGATTCAATTGTTTTCATGAAGTACAGCTTCACTAATTGCCAGCCGTTCGACAGATACAAAGGCAATTTTTGGAAGAACTGCAAGAATTTCGGAGTATTAGAAGCAACAATTGCGGTCAACTGCTGATTGTTCTTGAGGCAAACATCCAGCCGTTCGTAAAACTCAGGATTGTTCACGTCCAGCATCACGGGGAATACGCGGCCTGCTGTTTCGTTGGTCTTTTTAATCACTTCGATGTCGTATTCGCGAGCATCGAGTCCGAGCGATCGATAAAAACCGGCGCGCTGGATATCATTGAGATACATTGTCGCGAACACTGACAGCAAGAAGAAACGGCACCAAAGCTTAGCGCGCCAATCGTTCAACATCTGAGGCTGAGCTCTCATCACCGCATCAAAGAAATCTCCGTGGCGGTTTTCATCTTGGCACCAATTTTCAAAGAATCGGAAAATCGGATAAATCTGGTCTTCAGGATGCGCTTTTAAGTGCTGATAAATCGTGATGTAGCGCCAATAACCGATCTTTTCAGACAAGTAAGTCGCGTAGAAAATAAACTTCGGCTTAAAGAATGTGTAACTCCGGCTCTTTGTCAAGAAACCCAAATCCAGGGACAAATTAAAGTCCGAGAGGGCTTTGTTGAGGAATCCGGCGTGCCGCGCTTCGTCCCGCGACATCAGGTTGAAACCCTCGGCGAGCACTGGATTTTTGTCTTTGAGCCTGCGTCCCAATTCTTTGTAAAGCAAGAACCCAGAAAACTCAGCGGTGCATGAACGTTCTAGAAACTCAATGAACAACTGGCGTTTTTCGCCGTCAATGTGATCCCAAGATTGAGCGAACTCCTCATCCCGCACAAAGTGGTTTTTGTTGTAGTCAACGCGGAACTCTTGGATAATTGCTTCTAGTTCGGCTTCATTTACCGAGATGTCCATTTTGGCCATCTCGTCAAAGTCGGTTGTGTAAAATCTCGGCGTGAGAATAGTTTCTTTGGCTGGGGCTTTCACTCCCGGCCGCAGTTCTTCAAAAGTGGGTTTTTTGAGGGAATCTACCATATTTTTATTGGATTTCTGCTTATAACTACTCGCTTGTTTCCATTGTCGGGTACTGCGGGCGATCGCGCTCGTGTATGTCCGGCCAGCGCTGGCGGCGCGCTTGCTTTGGCGCTCCGTGTGGAATCTAGGTCTAAGCTGCTGTAATTTCCACGCCCTCCAGTTTACCAAGCTCTCGCCCGCGCAAATATGTTGCTGGCGTTAAGAATTGCTACGCAGAATTACTCACTGGGCATGGGCATGGGGCATGGGCAAAACAGGGAATTGGGGAATTGGTAGTAAATAACCAATAATTTCGGACAATTCACAAATATCTGCTGGTGTCAAGCTGTTTAAACACGACATAGAAAGTACAAAATGTATAGAGGGACTCCAATTCTAGAATAATCAGGCAGGACGGTCAGAAAATGAGCAATTTAGGTGTTAGTTACCTTTTATGGGCAGCTTGTTTTTTCGGCCCCTTCGGACTCCACCGCCTCTACAACGGCAAGATTGGTAGTGGTTTGCTGTGGCTGTTTACCTTTGGTTTGTTTGGGTTTGGGCAATTGTTTGACTTGCTGCTGCTGCCGAACATGGTGGACGAACACAATGCCAGTCTCAGGGGCAAACTCGGCGTATCTCGCGAAGGTATACCGCTATATCCCAGCAGCGGGGCGATCGCCGCGACATACCCCAAGCAAACTCCAGACCAGTTAGGGGTTAAACTCCTGAAGGCAGCTTATACCAAGAACGGAAGATTATCTGTCACCCAAGGGGTGATGGCAACCGGCGCTACTTTTGCCGAAGTGGAAGAGGCTTTCACGGCAATGCTCAAAACCGGTTATGTGAGTATCGAGAACGATGCCGTAACTGGCGTTGTGATCTACCACTTTCACGAACTTTAGCTGCTGCGGGTGCGTTACCTAGGGGATTTGGTCGATTTTTCCCGAAGCTAATCGCTGACGCACCCTACTACTGGATATTACTTACCGAGCAGTTATTGCCGTTTTTCGAGTAAGCATTGCCGGCAAAATCGGCTAGAATGTTTGTTTGTCTATATAAGCAAGCAGAAAGTATTTAGCGTCATGGCAGTCCCTAAGAAGAAAACCTCCAAATCCAAGAAGAATATGCGTAAGGCCACATGGAAGCGCAAAGCTGTAGTGGCAGCTCAGAAAGCTCTGTCTCTGGGCAAATCTGTTCTGACTGGACGTTCCAACAGCTTCGTGTATCCCGGCAATGAAGAAGAGGAGGAAGAATAGAAACGGAATACCGGGCATGGGGCGAACCCGATGCCCGATCGATCAATCCTTTTTTGCTGTTGGTAAAATCAGCATGGCATCGCCAAAGGAATAAAAGCGGTACTGTTGCTCGATCGCTTCTCGGTACAAATCCAACAGCCGAGGCCTTCCAATCATCGCACTTATCATCATCATCAAAGTAGAGCGGGGCAAGTGAAAATTGGTAATCATCCCCTCTACAACCCGCCACTTGTAGCCCGGGTAGATAAACAAATTGGTCGCGCCACAAAAAGGCTGCAAGGAAAAATCGCCGCTCGCGGCTGCCGCTCCCTCTAAAGCTCGCACTGCTGTTGTACCCACGGCAATGATCCGCCCGCCTCGGGCTTTAGTTTCGCGGATTTTCTCGACGGTGGCGGGGGTTACTTCCACCCATTCGCCGTGCATTTTGTGAGCCGTCACGTCTGCTACCTCCACCGGGCGAAACGTCCCTACTCCGACGTGTAAGGTGACAAAAGTTTTTTCGATTCCCCGCTGTTCCAAGCGGCTGAACAATTCTTCGGTGAAGTGCAGGCCTGCTGTGGGGGCAGCCACCGCCCCAAGCCGATCGGCATAAACAGTCTGGTACTGTTCCGCTGAAGCTTGGGAATTGTCGATGTAGGGCGGCAGGGGTACGTGGCCGTATTCGTCCAAAAACTTCACCAGATTCTCATCTGTGGGGATGTCAAACTCCAGCAGCCGTCCCCCTGTTGCGTCGTCCCTCTCTATAACTGTTGCAGTCAATCGACGACGATCGGGCATCGTGGCATCGGGAAGGCAACAGCAAGGAGCTGTGGTCGAGTCCTCACAGGCAGGGGCGATGGGATCAAACTCAATTTTTGCTCCCAACTTTAAGCGTTTCCCCGGTTTAACCAAAGCCAGCCAACAGTTGTGCTGCCGTTCTTCCATCAACAATATCTCAACAGCCGGGCCGTTCGGTTTGTGCCCGTAGAGCCTCGCTGGCAGCACGCGGGTGTTGTTGAGTACCAACAAGTCTCCCGGTTGCAGCAAATCGGGTAAATCCCTAAAAATCCGGTGTTGGTGGCTGCTGGGAGAATCTACAGCCAGCAAGCGAGAACTGTCCCTCGGCACTACGGGATTTTGGGCAATGCGCGAGGGCGGAAGTTCGTAGTCGTAGCCGTCCAAAGACCAGTCAAGCTCTGTCATCAAGTGAATTCCTGTGCGATCGATCTGTCAACTGGGTAACAAATTGGGTAAAAACCCCCATCCAAAGTCGGGTGCTTTTCCCCTTGTGGCAGCGGGTATAGCCCGCCATGATAGAGGTGTAGCATCAGCTTTGCTCATAAGGATCGTTATGGAATACCTCTACTACATCGCCAATACTAGCCTTACTCTGAGAGTCGTGGATTACCTACGCACGGCTCATCATCTTCCCTTGCAATTTATCACTGTTATTCACCAAATTGACGGATGGGTGGTAAAGGTGAAAATGAGCCAATATTTAACTCCAGAAATGCACGGGGATTTTCGGGCTTTTATGAACGAACTCGGGATTCCTTACGATCCTGAAATTCGCTTGCAAATGGCGCTTTGGAGTTTGGAAACCGGACAATCGCCCCTGAGCGTGATGCGCCGCTACCAGGTGGCAGTGGTTTGTCACGGCTGCCCTGACCGTAAGGAAATTGAAGCGTTTCGCCAGCAGTTTGTCAAGGGTCTGGGATATTGCCCGGAAACTCTCGCCTAGATTGCTACGCATATACATTAACTGTGATGACAGAACAGGAGAGCGAGAGAATGGGAAAGCGGGAGAAGATTTAACGCTTTTTTCAGCTCCGTTAAAGCTCAAGAGAGAAATGCGCGACAGCCTAGGCAAGTTAACAATTAAAAATTACCTAGTGCCATTGCTTTGAGATTTTACCCTCTAAATTTTAATTATATACTTTTAAATGCTAAAAGCCGAGCGAATGTATTCTTGCAGGGTGAGTCGGTAGTTTCCGGCAACGGCGGATTGAGAGTTCGCTGCTGTTAATGGTGGTAATATTTGTTTAGTGTTTGGTAGTGAAGATTCGCACCTGACTAAGGCGACATCAAAGCGACAAGAATTATTTGCTAAATCTGGGTGAGTGCTTAAAAATATTTCGGCTGTCTGCCACAGTTTGGCTTGTTTTGTTGTGCTAACAGCTAGCATTCCACCAGCATCCCAATTTCCCCGGCGGCGAGTTTTCACCTCTACAAATGCTAATGTTTGGGAATGGTGATTGGGAAGAACTTGGTTTTTTGCGCTTTCTTCATCTCTTCCGAGTGCGATGATGTCAATCTCTCCCCAGCGACAGTGCCACTGCCGGTGCAGGATTTCCCAACCTTGCTGCTGCAACCACTCGGCGACTAAGTTTTCTCCCAATGTGCCGATATCCCTAGAGTTTGGGGATTGGGGGGAATTGGAGTCAGCGGTGGCGAGCGGGCGATTCCCTACGGGATAGCTACGCTTGACGCGCTTTCTGGTAGAATTCAATTCTGAACTGTCACGACTGCCCATTAGCTTGAACTTGTATGATGATTTCTCGGATTCGCCAACATATTTATACTTTCTTGCTGAGTTTTGTTATTTTAGCAGTAATTGCCGCTGGGGCGATCGGCATTAATCCCGCACCTGCTTTCGCTTTGGATCACGACAAAGAAATCCTAGTCGGGGCTGATTTTAGTGGACAAGTTCTGACTGACGACAGTTTTAATAAAGCTAATCTTCGCAACAGCAATTTTACTAATGCAGATTTGCGGGGTGTCAGCTTTTTTGCGGCCAATATGGAAGAGGCAAATTTTGAAGGCGCTAATTTCACGGGTGCTACTTTAGATTTAGCTCGCATGATGAAAGCAAATTTAACTAATGCTATCCTTGAGGGTGCTTTCGCTTACAATACCAGACTCGAAGGAGCAGTCATTGACGGTGCTGATTTTACAGAGACACTGCTGCGAGATGATATGATAGAAAAACTTTGTAAAGTGGCAAAAGGTACTAATCCGGTGACGGGTAGAGATACTCGCGAAACTCTTTTTTGCGACTATTAAAAGGCTCGTTGAATAAAGGAATAAATTCCTTACTACAAACAGGTTTGTAGTAAGGAATAAATTCCTTATCTCAGTTAAAAAAATGTAACCGCAGGCAAGCTTCCAATCTCTATCGAACGAGTCATCCCCAATCTAAAATCTAAAATATAAAAGGATATTAGCCCCAAGGTACGGAGGTTAAATCGTAAAAATTAACTTGACGCAGCCTCTCTAATTCCTTGAGCCATTCTTGTTCGGCACAGAATTGTTTGTGATATTCTATAGCCTCTTCGCCACTGCTAGCGCTCTTGGCTTTTTCCCACATATTGAGTGCAATTCGGCGGCGCTTCATGCTGATAATTTGCTCGATACAGGCGAGGGCCGATCTAATTACTAGAGGGGCGCGATAAACGTTTCTTTCCGAGAACTCATTTAAGTGAAATAAATGCGAGATTTGATTGAGTTGATTTGGATATTCTATGAAGCTATCTTGCAATTTCAATATTAACTCAGAAGGCGCTACTTGTAAAGACATTTTGTGCAATATTTCGGCATTCACAATCTGATGCCACAAAAATCTGTGGTGAGAAAGGCTAAACTGCACGTCTCTAGCTTCTATTGCTTCTCTAACATCTTGGCGGTATTCGGGACAGTGCAAATAAATCTGCAATAATTGCGCTTCTGCTTCTTCTAAAAGACTGCGGGCTACAGCAGATAAGCTGGATTTTGAGTTGTTGTTTTCGCCGCTTGCCCGCTGCTTTTTATATTGTTTGTTCGGCTTCAGCTTGTTTCTAATTAACAGGGGCATTGTTAAAGATTCGTCTTGACTTTGCCGCTTTGCCCAATCGCTGACTACTTGATTGAGCAAGTTTTCAGCAATCATTTTTGTGAGTCTAAAATCTCCTTTACTGAGAAGTTCGGCGCACTTTTGCAGGTAATGTGCTAGCTGATTGTCGTCAGTGATATTGGTTAATAAATTAATGATTTTTTTGGTGACTTGCTGGGAAGTATCGGCTTGCTTCAAATCTTGATTGACGAGCATTTGTTGCAGTTGCCAGTCGATCCACAACGGAGCATTTTCGAGCAATTCTCGATATTGTTCTGGGGAGTACGTTTTGAGGTATTCGTCGGCATCTTTGCCGTCGGGAATGTTGAGTACCCGCAGTTGCACTTCTCCTTGATAAGCGAGTTTTTCTATTTCTCCAATTGCGCGTTCTGCTGCTTGAGTTCCTGCTTTGTCGGCGTCGAAGTTGAGGATAATTTGTTTGGAGTCAGTGTACCGCAATAACTGCCGCACTTGGTTTAAACTTAAGGCGGTGCCGAGGGAAGCGACGGCGTTGGAGATGCCGGCGGCGTGAAGTGCGATCGCATCAAAATACCCCTCTACAACCACTGCGCGATCGGCTTTGCTAATGGCTGTTTTCGCTGTATCTAAGGCGAATAAAGTTTTGCCTTTGTCGAACAGTTCTGTTTCGGGAGAATTGAGGTATTTCGGCTGTTCGTCGCCGAGGGCTCTGCCGCCGAAACCGATGACTCTGCCTTGGGTGTCGCGAATGGGAATCATAATGCGATTGCGGAAGCGATCGTAATAACCGCTGCCGCCATTTTTTCGGGGTACAATTAATCCAGCTTGTTCGACTAATTGCGCCGGATAGTTTTTCTGTTCTACCAAATAACTGTAAAGTGCTTCCCAACCTTGGGGTGCATAACCTAATTGAAATTGTTGGATAGTTTCTTCGCTTAGCTGGCGCTCTGATTTGAGATATGCTAAGGGTTCTTCTCCTTGGGTTTGCCGCAAAGCGTGTTCGTAAAAGTTGGCTGTTAGTGCTGAAATTTCATAGAGTTGTTCCCGCAGAGAAATTTGCCGCTGCAATTCTTGTCGGTGTTCTGGTTCGACAGTTTTGACGGGAACTTGATAATTTTTAGCTAATTCTAATACTACTTCGCTGAAAGGGCGTTTCTCCAATTCCATGAGAAACTTAAAAGCATTGCCGCCTGCACCGCAGCCGAAACAATAATACATTTGTTTGCCGGGACTGACTGTAAAGCTGGGAGATTTTTCGTCGTGAAAAGGACACAAACCTACGAATTCTTTCCCGCGTTTACGCAACACGACGCGACCGGAAATAACGTCTACTATGTCGGCTCTTTGTTTAACTTCTTCGATTGTTTCGGGATGCAGCCGGGGAACTTGCATAGGGCTATTTTAGGCAAATTGAAAGTATTGGAGAAGGAAAGCACTACACGGATGAGGACACGGATACACGGATGAATTATCTACTCTGAGTGATTTCTCATGAGATTCAAAATCCCAGCCTCCTTAAAAAGGTGAAATAATCAGTGTCAAAGTCCCTCTTTTTAAGGGGGATTTAGGGGGATGTCCGGGGATAGAAAACACGCCCTAGGGCATAACTTTATTGTAAGATATTTACACTAACTGTAAGGAGCATCGAAAATAATGCGAATTTTAATGATGGGCGGTACTCGGTTTATCGGGGTTTATCTTACTAAGATTTTAGCAGCACAAGGGCATGAAGTGGTGTTGTTTAACCGGGGCAACAAGCCTGTACCGGTTCCGGGCGTAAAACAGATTCAGGGCGATCGCACAAATGTTGAACAACTGCAAGAAAAGTTATCGACGGTCGAGTTTGACGCTGTTTTTGACAACAACGGCCGCGAACTCAGCGATACAAAGCCTTTAGCTGAAATATTTAAAGGGCGGGTGCAGCACTTTGTTTACATGAGCTCTGCGGGGGTTTATTTGAAATCGGATCAAATGCCTCATATTGAAGGGGACGCTACCGATCCTAAAAGCCGGCACTTGGGTAAATGCGAAACCGAAAATTACTTGGCCACATCGGGTTTGCCTTGGACTTCGATTCGCCCGACTTACATTTACGGCCCCCAAAATTATAACGATTTAGAGGCTTGGTTTTTCGATCGCATTGTACGCGATCGACGGATTCCGATTCCCGGTAACGGCATGCACTTCACGCAGTTGGGGCACTGTCAGGATTTGGCTAAAGCAATGGCGGCGGTTTTGGGCAACGAAAGGGCGATCGGGCAAATTTACAACGTTTCGGGCGATCGATTTGTCACCTTTGACGGTTTAGCCCGCGCCTGCATTCAAGCCGCAGGCAAATCCCCTGATGCTATTAAGATTGTACACTACGATCCGAAACAATTTGACTTCGGCAAAAAGAAAGCTTTTCCGATGAGATTGCAGCACTTTTTCGCTTCAGTTAATAAAGCTGTCACCGAGCTTAACTGGCAGCCGGAATTTGACTTAGTTTCGGGGCTAAAAGATTCATTCCAGAATGATTATCTAATTTCGGGACGGGACAAAGCCGAGATAGATTTTTCAGTAGATGACGAAATCTTGAAAGCCGTTTAAAGTAAAATTAAAGTATGGTGTGCCGCGCGCACCATACCAATCTCAAGGGAGAAAAATAGCATGAGATTTATCAATCCCAAAATTAGATTTGCCTTCACAAAAATATTTGGTTCCGCCCAAAATACGGATATTCTGATTAGTTTTTTGAATGCTATCCTTTATGAAGGGCAACCCATAATTGAAAGGTTAGAGATAATCGACCCTTATGTTGTCCTCAAAATAGTCGGAGCAAAAGATAGCTACTTAGATGTTATAGCAAAACTTAACAACGGCACGTCTGTAATTATTGAAATCCAAGTTCTATACGTGGAGACATTGGCTAAGCTAGTTTTGTACAATAGCGCAAAAACTTATGGAACTCAATTAATGAGAGGAGAATTGTACAAAGGATTTCAACCTGTAATTTCTTTGATGATAGCAGAATTTGAAATGTTTGATAATTGTCAAGATGTTACTTACCGATTTATTTTTCAAGAAAAAACTCACCTGTTTGATTATCCCTACAATCAGATTGAGTTGGTTTTTGTGGAGTTGCCAAAATTCAAGAAGGAATTGGAGCCACTAGAAAATATTAAAGATAAGTGGATTTACTTTCTCAAACATTGTGGTATTTTAGAAGAAATTCCAGCAAAAATGAGTGAAATTCCGCAAATTCGGAGAGCTTTTGAAATGGCTAATGAGGTTAATTTGACTTCTGAGGAATCTGATACGTTACAGAAGCAAGAGTTTTTTGTGCAAGATATGCAAAGTTTGGTCGAGGAAGCCAGAGAAGAAGGCCGAGAAGAAGCCAGACAAGAAGGCAGACAAGAAGGCAGACAAGAAGGACAAGTAGGGTTAATTATGCGCTTGCTGAGTCGCCGTTTAGGTCAAATAAACCCCGATATTGAAAGCCGCATTCGCCAATTGCCGATCGACAAATTAGAGAATCTTGCAGAAGCCATGTTAGATTTTTCTGATGCCGAAGATTTAACAGCTTGGTTGGAAGCTAATTCTCCAAAAGACTAGGAATATTAGGTAAATCTCATGCTTGGAATAACACTCGGCAATCGCTACAGTATTATCCGTCACTTGGGAGGCGGCGGATTTGCTCAAACTTATTTAGCTGAAGATAAGCAGCTACCAGGCAATCACCTCTGCGTCGTCAAGCAGCTTAAACCTCACGCAACCGATCCCGAAACTCTAAAGGTAGCAAGACGTTTATTCGATACGGAAGCACAAGTTTTGTACAAGTTGGGAAATCACGATCGCATTCCCCGACTTTTTGCTTTTTTTGAAGAGAACCAAGAGTTTTACCTAGTTCAAGAATTTATAGAAGGTCACGATTTAAGTCAAGAAATTACGCCCGCTTCTCCTGGGAATGCGGGAGTCATGCAGGAAGATCAAGTTATTTGTATATTGCAAGAACTTCTGGAAATTTTAGATTTTGTACACCAGCAAAATGTCATTCACCGCGATGTAAATCCCCGCAATATCCTCCGCCGAGATAGAGACGGAAAATTAGTTTTAATTGACTTCGGCGCAGTCAAAGAAATTACTACTCAAATCACCACTCCTCAGCCCAAGAATAGCTTGAGTGTCAGCATTGGTACTCCCGGTTATATGCCCAGCGAACAAGCTCACGGCAACCCGAAACTCAGCAGCGATATCTATGCCGCAGGTGCGATCGCAATTCAGTTCCTCACTGGCATAAATCCTCACCAAATGCCAAAAAACCCCGATACAGAGGAAATTATTTGGCAGGACAAAACATCAGTCAGTCCTGAATTTGCGGAGATTTTAGATAAGATGGTAAAGTACGATTTTCGCCAGCGTTATTCTAGTGCCGGCGAAACGCTGCAAGCTATTAAAGAATTGAAAGATTCTTTCAGCGGTACAGTTCCTGTATTGCCTCCGGTTGCTGCTGCGAATAAGCCTGTAAAACACCGCAAAAAACTGTATTTAAAAATATTGTCGATCGCCAGTTTAATTGGCATCAGTATTATAGCATCTATTTATGGTGTAAATAGTTTGAATTCGGCTAATGCAACTGACCTGTACAACCGAGGCAATACTCTTTACAATTTAAGCCGATTTGAAGAAGCTCTGGCAGCTTACGAGCGAGCAATAACTCTCCGGCCGGACTACGCGGAAGTTTGGCAGGAAAAAGCCAAAACTTTGTACGAATTGAAAAAATATCGAGAATCGCAGTCAGCTTATGATAAAGCCATAGAATTAAAGCCGGAATACTTGGAAGCTTGGACGGGACGCGGTTATGCTTTGGATAAGTTGCAACAGTCTCAAGAGGCGATCGCATCTTTTGATAACGCTTTGAAAATCCAGCCCGACTATGCCGCAGCGTGGGAAGGCAGAGGCGATACTCTGTTAGATTCGCAGCGGTACGAAGAAGCGCTCGTCTCCTACGAAAAAGCTGTAAAATTTCAGCCCAATTTGTACCGTGCCTGGTACAATCGGGGACAAGCTCACCAAAAATTAAAACAGTACGATCGAGCCGTAGAATCCTATCAAAAAGCAGTTGAAATTAAATTCGATAATTATGAAGCTTGGTACAATTTAGGCAATGTTTTCTTAGAATTAAACAAAAACCAAGAAGCTTTTGAAGCCTACGAAAAAGCCGTGCGGTTTCAGCCAAATTTTTATCAAGGGTGGTACAGTAAAGGCATCGCTTTGCTGAAAATGCGGAGGCATGAACAAGCGGTAGAAGCTTACGAAAAAGCGGTTAAATTAAAACCGGATTATTATCAAGCGTGGTATAACTTAGGCTGGTCTTACCACGAATTGCGGAGGTATGAACAAGCAATTGAGTGTTACAGCAGAGCCTTAGATTTAAACCCGAAAGAGTATCAAGCGTGGTACAATAGAGGAAATGCTCAGTCCAATTTAAAGCGGTACGAAGATGCGCTAGTATCTTACAATGAAGCTGTCTATGTCAAGCCTGACTACTCGGAAGCCTGGTACAGCCACGGCAATGCGCTTGTGGCGGTAAAAAGATACGAAGATGCGATCGCATCCTATGACAAAGCAATTCGCTACAAACCAGATTACGGAGCGGCAATAGAAGCAAAAAAGCGGGCAGAAAGTCAGCTAGGAAGCAGCCCGCTAGAATCCCAACCACAACAATAATTGTTATTAGTTCCCTTAAGCGGACTTTGTTTGACAAGAAGCAATTTGAATTGCCAAGTTTTATCTTTTAGCGAACAGCGGGAGCAATTACGGTAACTCGGCGGCTGTCTACTAACATCGGCCAAAAACCTCGATCGCTCAATGTTTTTACTGCAGCAGTAGCGGCGTTTTGATCCGTTGTATAAGCGACGAATAAAAAGGGACGCTGACCGTAGGAAGCTAAGCCTACTTGCGTGCCTAATGCTTGCCTGACTTGGGCGGCTAATTCCGGTTGGTTGAAGTAATCTACTAACACTGCATAACCAGGGCCCAGGGGTTGGGGATTGAAGGCAAGATTGCCCGTTGAAGGATTGGTTATTGGTTCAGAATCCGGCGCTGGCTGAGGGTTGTAGACTGGCAAATTTTGGGGTAGCGCGGCTGCGGGCGATCGTACTACGTAAGCTTGCAATCCGACAACATCTTCGATGTATTTAACCCAATCGCTGGCAATTTGGGAGTCGCGAAAGCCACCAACTCGCGTCACCGTGTCATTGATGTACCGACAAACTGTGTTGTTAGTATTTCCAGGGAAAGAGCGTTTTGCTCTTTCTTGCTGTTCAGGTGTTGGGGTGACAATTAACAGTAGATATTCATCGGGCTGAGGCGGTTGGCAGCTCGACTGAGCTTTAACAGAACTCGATAAAATTGTCAATACCAAAAGGGCGGTTGAAGTAGCAGAAAATAGGGGGAGAGACAAAATAAATTTGTACAATTTACCCCTAATTGTTGTTAGTTGTTTTGTCGGATATTTGGCTATTTTAGTCATGCTGTCTGTAGGGATGCGAGGGCATCGGGAATAGTTGGTGATGGTGCTGGAAATTCACCTGTCAGTACATATTCTAATCGCAGTTTCAACCAGGTGATGAAGACTGGATCGGTAGAAATAATAGCGGCGGCTGGCTGAGGGCATTTTGCTTTAACTTCTGCCATTATCGGTGCTTCTAGGAAAGCGGGCTGTTTGACTAACCAGAAGTCTATTTCTTTTTCTTGTTCGTTGTAGTTGCGAGTTCTTTCTTTAAACACTTCATCTAGGGCTTCTTCTTCTAGCAAAAAGCGTTGGCTGGCTAAAACGTAGTAGTAGGTTTGCATTTTTCTCGGTTGTTAGGGGTTGACGGTTTGCGGTTAATGCCGCCTGTACCAGTCAGTTTTGCTGGTCAAGGGCGGGTTTGCCGAGGTGCGGCAGTTCGAGAGTGCTAGACTCTTGTGCCGTTTACTTTACCTTATTTGCTGTCATCTTGGGTAGATGCAGAGCAAGTCGCTTCAGAAAAATCTTTGGTGGTGAGAGTTGGGGGAGTTGTGAGAGTTGCGAGAGTGGCTGGTTTTTTGGGGATTTGGGCGATTATTTTTCGGGCTGGTGATTTTCTGGAAAATTTAGGTGACAATAGGAAATTAGATGGAATTGCAGGTTGAATAATTACCAATTATTGAGGCAATCTGGGGGCTGTTAAACCTGATTGGGAGTGGTTTGCATATGAAAAGTTGTTGGAGTTCGATCGCGACTGGTATTGCTTGGTGTCTGGCTTGGGGCGATCGACGCAAACCTCAATTTGAGATGGGCGTGTTGCAGGAAATGCGACGGGCTTTGAATTCTGGGGAGGAAGTTCCGGAGGATGTGAGGGAAATTGTCGATCGGGTTCGGGAACTTCTGAATATTCCCGACAAGATTCCCAAAGCAGAGTTTCCCGAAACAATTACTGATTTGCAAAATAAATACCCGAACTTGTGGAATCAAACCGGGCAAATTGGCTTAGTTTACGGCGGTGCAACTAAGATTAAGCAGTATGTTTTTGACGAGGCGAAACTCCCAGATATTCGCGGTGCATCTGCACTTCTAGATCGGATAAACTTAGTTGATTTGCCTGCTTTTTTTAACAAAACTCCTGAATCCAAACGTTACAATGTTCACTTCCAAAAAGTAAGAAAATGGCTGGAGGAAAACTTTCCATGCGAACCCAAGCTTGGCGAACCCAAGCTTTCAGAAGCTTTGATTCCTGAAATGATTGTTTATTCTACTGGCGGAAATATCTTAGCTTTCTGCCCAGCAGCTTTTGTGAATGACTTAACTGATGCCATTGAAAAACGCTATTCCTTTGAAACCATAACTGCTAATTCATGCGCGGTTGGAGATACGTTTAAGCTTTTAGAAATTCGATTTGGTTTGCTGCGAGACGCGATAGAACAAACCTTTTGGCTCGAGCGATACCGCCAAGAATATAAAAATCCCGTGGTAGAGGCTTATTTTGGCAAGCTGGATAAACAGCCAAACGAACCCTGTATTGCTGACCCATCTTGTGTGGAAGAGGCCTTTGCAAATCGCAAGAGTTTTAATGAATTAACTACTAAATTGGCTGTGCTTTTTAATCAGCGACGGAGTGGCAATAAATTTGAAAATCGGCCCAGCCGTCGCTACCCGCCGATCTTGGAAACGCACCCTTATTTACAAAGGGATGAGGCCGATCGCCGATCGGCGATTACTCGGGCTACCGACAATCCCGACAATTCCAATCAAAAAGGTCTTCCGGGCAATCCTTGGTTTTCTGAGGTTTCTGCGCGCAAACGCAAAGCGGGCGATCGGGCTAAGCAGGGAAAAATAAAGGAAACTCATTGGTACACAGAATGGCATCCTGATGTCATTGAAGGTTGGGTGGACAAGTTTGAGGATTTCTTAAAAAAGCCTTCCGAAAAACTTAATAAATACTGCGGCAGTTACAACTACAACCTTGAAGACGTTGAAATAGCTCAATCTTTAACTCAGCTTGGCAGTGTGAGTAATGGCTTTGTAGCCTACATCTATGCTGATGGTAATAACATGGGTGGCTATATTCAAAAAATTACCACTCCCCAAAAATATCAAGAATTTAGCGATGATGTTGACAATGCTACTAGATATGCTGTTTTTCAAGCCTTAGCCGAGCATCTTCATCCTCGCCAACTTAAAGGAAATAACAAGTCAGAATCGACTCTTCCAGATGGCGCTTGGATTCATCCCTTTGAGATTATTACCATTGGTGGCGATGATATTATCTTGATTGTACCAGCAGATCGGGCATTGGCGATCGCCAAAACCATCGGAGAACAGTTTGAACAAATTTTGCTCAGACAAGTTCAGATACCCGGTGTGGAAATCAAAGGTGACTATCAAACTCAGCCATCAGAAAAACCTATCGATCTCAGTAAGTGTCACCGCTACTTAAGTCAAAATGCAGGAACTGCTAATTGTCAATTAAGTACATCGATCGGCGTGTTGATTGCGGACTATAAAACTCCGATTTACTACGCAAAAAAACTTTACGAACAATTACTAAAATCCGCCAAAAAACGTGCTAAAGATTTAAAAGACCGCGGATACTGTGGAGGTACAGTGGATTTTTTTGTGATGAAATCTGTAACTGCGATCGCCTCCAGCATTGAGGACTTCCGCAAAGAAGCATTAACCAAAGAAAGTCCTCAAAAACTTAAGCTATACGCCGCACCTTACACTTTGCACGAAATTGGGGGATTGATAGAGTCTGTCAAAGCGCTGAAAAAGGCTGAATTTCCGAAATCGCAACTCTACCAAATTCGCAGTTTCCTAGAACAAGGAAAACAAACAACCATCCTCAATTACCGCTATTTCCGAACCAGACTCAAGCAGGGAAAGAAAGAATTAAGACAAGAATTTGAAGAAGCTTGGTGCAAAGCTAAAACTAATGAAGGCAATGTTGCACCTTGGATGTTCGATTTAAAAGAGGGAGTTTATGAAACCATCTGGCGGGAACTTTTGGATATTTACGATTTCATTGAATTAGAAGATGCCGAGTTGATTTCCGAAGAATTGGTAGAGACGGAGGTTGAATCATGATTGTTGTCAGGACGCTATCAAGCTCAATTAACACTTACACAGTTACTGCAGTAATTGATACAGCTTTGTGTGTAGGCGCGGGCGGTTCCTCCGCTTCCATTGCAGATAAGCCAATTGTCCGCAATGCAGAAGGAAACTTGTTAATTCCCGGTTCTCAAATCAAAGGTCGCCTCCGCCACGAATGCGAGAAAATTGCTAGAGGTTTGGGTTGGGAGATTTGCGAGTCTCCTAGTCCGGGAAAAATGGTAATCCGCAGAGAAAATGCACCGGATAAATTTAAGCGCCGCGAATACGAAGTATCGGGATATGATGAGACTTATCACTGTTTAATAAGTCAAATTTTCGGCGATCCTGTTTTGCCATCCCGGGTAATTTTTGACGATTTGATTTGTACGGAAGACCCGGAAAATTTGGCAGATTTTCTACGTCCGGGGGTGACAGTGAATCGCCGTCGCCGCACCGCAGAAGAGAAAAAACTCTACTTTTTGGAGACTTCTCCACCTAATGTTTCACTAAAGTTTGAAGGTCAAATTCATCTGTTGCCAAATTGCCCCAGCTACGCCAAACCTTTGATGTTGGCTGGTTTCAAACACATTCACGCACTGGGTGGAAGTAAATCGGCTGGTTTGGGATGGCTGAGTTGGGAAAATTTACCGCAGTTTGAAGGGACTGAAGCAGATTGGGATTTTCTAGCGAGGGGAAGGAAAAATGCAGCGAATTGAACTGGAAATTAAGGCTTTGTCTGCTTTGGCGATCGCCCGTCAGAAAGCGGGCGGTTCGATTGGCGAAGCTGTAGACTATATTCCCGGTACGGTGATTCGGGGTGCTGTGGCTGCTCAGATTTTGGATCTATCGAATGGGCGATCGGCTGATTTGACCGAAAATGGCGGCGATTTTCAAGCTTTATTCTTGAGTGACAATGCAGCAATTTTCCAAAATGCTTATCCTTCTGCATTACAAATAAAAAAACACCCGGTTCCTCAATCCAGGATTAAAGAAATTAGAGTTTTACCTGCAACTGCACTCAGTTCTAAAAATAAGCCTGGTTTCACGTCTGAAAATAAGATTGGTTCCCAACCTAAAACTCATGGTGTTTTTGATAGTTTAATCGATCGCTTTTGTGCCGAAGCTTATGGATATCCTTACGATCCGAATTGCCCGGAAGACGGAGGGAGAGTCGATCCTGCTGGCATTAGTTTTTACTGTGTAGTTGAAAATAAATATTACAGCCTAAGCGTTAAAAAGCGTCTGTTAACGCGAGTTGGGATTAATCGCCGCAGAGGTACATCGGAGGAAGAAATACTTTACAGTCTGGAAGTTTTGAATGAATCTCAGGAGAACAAACAAAATCCTGTTTACTATCGAGGTGCGATTTTAGTCGAGGAGGAGGATTTAGCAGAATCTTTGCGGGATTTTATTCAGCAGCGTCATCAAAACTTTCGGTTGGGCGGTTCGACTTCCAGAGGATTAGGAAAAGTTGAAATAAACACAAAAAAGCCTGTTGATGCTAAAACAGATGTGAGAGATCGCATCGCTGAATTCAATCAAAAGCTAGAATGGCGATGGCATAAATGGGGAGTTTTTGGCAATCCTATCAAAGAGTTACCAGCAAATCGAACTTACTTCACTCTCGACTTGCAATCCGATGCTATACTGACTGAAAATTGGCGGCGTACCACTGTAATATCCGAAAAGATGTTGCACCAGTTTGCAGGGATTGAAGATAAAGCTGACTCTTTGCATTTGGAGGCGGCTTACAGCAGTTATGATTTTCTGTCTGGTTGGAATGCGGGCTGGGGCTTGATGAAAGATGTCGAGCTAATCACGAATAAAGGAGGAGTGTATTTATTTAGCACGACTCGACCAGATATTTGGATCGATAAACTAGGAGAGTTAGAAGAAAAAGGAGTGGGCGATCGAACTTGCGAAGGTTTCGGACAAATTCAAATTTGCAACGAGTTTCACCTTATATTTCGGGAGAATCGAGTATGAGTATAACAACCGAACAAAAAGTTGAGTTACAAGTACAAAGAGCTATTCGCCAATCAGAAGATGATTTAGTAATTTGGATTCAGGATGCTTTAGATAACACCAAATATGGCGATTTAGAAGAATCTCAATTTCGCAATTTAGTGCGTGTAGCTGACACAACAGATAGTGCAGAAGCTATTAAAAACTTTATCCGATATCAAGTAGGAAGGGATAAAAAATGGGGAAGGGGGAAAGAATCTTTAGCTGAAAGGCTAATTCAAGATATTGATGGTAACATCAAAAAAACTGCCGAAATCATTGCAGAATGTTCGCAAATAGATTTTAAGCCGATTTGGCTAGAACTGATTCGCCGTTATTTGGGTTACGGTTCTCGTCACCTCAAGTATCTGCGAGATGGGCAAAACCTCTAACTATCTACAACAGTATTCCATAAATTAATAGGATATTTTGAAATGGTTAAGACAGTTATATGTTCTGTAGGTATCAGCGCTGCAAGAAAAATTTCAGGAGTTAAACCACGGGAGCTAACTAATTGGGTTAGACAGCAACAAAATATGGAATGTGCTGCTGAAACAATATTTTCTACTTTCCGTGATATCCGTCCAGAAGGAGAAAGCTTGAAGAACGACTTATCAGCGGAAATTCATTCTCTTGTTCGGATTGGGATTACCAATCAGGATAGAATAATTTTGCTTGCTTCAAGTACGGACGACGGATATTGCTGCGCTCTTGCGGTTGAGAAATATCTCAAACATCATTGGGAGGGTATATATGCCAAAGCAGAATCAGTTCCGGGGCTTCAAGTTATAGATCCCGATCTTTTCCGAACAACAGGAGTAGTTGAATTTGTACAGCGCATTATTAAAGAAGTTAATAGCTATGAGGCAAGTAATATTATTCTGAATCCGACAGGAGGATACAAAGCACTGGTTCCTTATACAGTTTTACTGGGGATGTTGAAAGGAGTTAAGTGTGATTATATTTTTGAACAGTCAACTACAGTTATAGAATTACCTCCACTTCCTGTAGAATTTAAGCGATCGCAATTTGAAGCTTATAAAGATTTACTTGAAAAGATTGAGCGTGAGACAGCAATTCCTCAAGCAGAATGGGAAAATAGTGTCCCTTATCCTGAAAGAGCAGCGTTTGAACCGCTAATTGAGTTTTCCCAGGAAGGAGTAACTATTTCGGGTGTAGGTTTCTTGTTTCTTGAGGAAATGCGTAAGCCTTCAGTTTTAGTTCCCTTTCTTTCTCAAAAGGCTATCAGAGATTGTTTTGATAATTTGGCACAACTACAACAGTGCGATCCATTTGCTTTTTTGTTGAAGGCTGCTAGTTCCAAAGATAGTTTTCAACAATATGAACATATTAACGTTGGGAATGGGTTGCGCTGGCTCAAGCCTGGTAGAACGACCGATCGCTATTTAGTATCTGTGGAAGGTTGGCGTATGCTGGTGTGGAGAGCAATCCGCGAAGACCAGGAAGGAGCGCAATATGCACGTAATATTAATGTCAATCCTGCTACTGATCGGCGATCGTATGCCCCTTTCATGCGTATGGAATTTGTAAATTAATTAATGATGGTGAATTATGTTTGACACTTTCAAAAATAGACTGGAAATCACAGGAATCCTCACAACAGTAACGGCATTACGGATTAGTGCTGGACGTTCCACAGAACCGATCGGCTCCGATTTACCAGTAATCAAAGATGCTTTGAAGCGACCTTTGATTCCCGGTTCGAGTTTTAAAGGGGCTTTACGATCGCGCCTCGAAAGCTTCCTCCGAGGAATTTTAGGAAGCGATCGCAAGCTGGTAGCAAATCCAGCTATTGAGAATGAATGGTCACTGACAGCTAATGAGCTTAAAAGCATTAAAGAGTGCGATTTAAAGCAATTATTAGCTGTCTATCTTTTAATGGAGGAAGACGAATTCAAGAATTTAGCTGTAGTGAATATAGTTGAGGAAGTTAAGAACAATAGATTTCCATTTATCCAAGAACTAGATTTAGAAAAAATAGTGACATTACATTCGGTGAAAAAGAATGATGAATTCAGGAATTTTTCTTTAAGAGACTTAGTGCAGGTAGTAACAAATCAAACATTACTGTCTGAAGACCAACTCAATTCGTTGAAGCAAAAATATACCTATGACTTTGCTTTAACAGCAGTGACCCTACAACAAACAGATATGGTATCCCACTTATTTGGTTCTCCCTGGATGGCCAGCAAATTCCAAGTCCGCGATTTAACCGTACAACCCGATGCGTGGTTCGGACAATATCAAGAACGAGATGGAGTAGCCATTGACAGAGACACAGAAACCGCCGCAGATGGCAAACTCTACGACTACCAAGTTGTCCCCGCCGCAACTCCCTTTGATTTTAAAGCAGTAGTTGAAAATGCTCAGGATTGGGAATTGGGTTTATTAATGATTGGTTTGCATCAATTTGAAACCGAACAAATACCCCTAGGAGGCGGGCGATCGCGCGGTTTAGGAGTGGTTAAACTAGAAATTGATAAGATGCGCTGGGTTGATGTCGAAGACCATCCCGAATTTTTGTTAGAATACTTAAAAAAGTTAGTGATGGGAGATGAAACGGCTTATGAAGATGCGGCCGATTATAAAGATGAGTGGGTACAAAAGCTGATCGATCGACTGAACAATAACATTTCTCAATCATCCCCTACTCAAACAGCTCAAGGGTAAAACTAAATATTGCATAAAGGAGGTTCCTATGGGTTTCAGCAGTTATAAAGATATCGGTGAAGTTCTCAAAGAGTTTCAGATTACTTATACTGAAGCTAATTTCATGGGAGAAACTGAATTTAATATCCCTGAGTATTTTAGGGAAGACTTAGCATTTATGATGCGGGAAGCAGTTGTGGACAATTCAGAGTTTGCTGTGTGCGAAAATTTGATATATCCAGTCATCAAAGAAGTCTGGAAATCTTATTATAGTAAGTTTGTTCTCTGGAGCCATAGATCTCTTACCTACGACCTGAATCTGTCTGGTTTTCCTGAATATATTTTGGCTAAACGCTCTCCTTTGGGAAAATTCGTGTTTGAAAAACCTTATTTTCTGTTAGTTGAGGCTAAGCAAGATAAATTCGACGAAGGGTGGGCGCAGTGTTTAGCTGAGATGATTGCAGCACAGCGGTTAAATGGCGATTTGCAGGTAACAATATTTGGGATTGTTTCTAATGGAAAAGGATGGGAGTTTGGCAAACTTGAAAATCAGAATTTTATGCACAATCAAGCTTTCTACACTATTCAGGAAATCGATCGCCTATTTGCTCTTGTCAACTATGTTTTTCAGCAATGCGAAATTCAGCTTGATGAGTTAGTAGCTGCTTAATTTCTAACTATCTCTTAATTTACTCACTCATGCACAAACGATTTGTCAATCATTGCACGATCGCCCTCACTATAATTCCCGACGGCCCAATTCTCATCAAATCTGGTAAAGAAGGAGCCGATCCAACTAAACCGGATATGGAATTTGTCGAGACTTACCATGCAGGAGGGAAGTCAATTTATCTACCGGGAAGCAGTTTAAAAGGTGCTATTCGCGCTCATGCGGAGAGAATTGTCAGAACCCTAGGAAGAGATAGCAATCCTAACGATCCGAAAGTTCTCTGGGCTAACGATCCATTGAATGACAAGCATGATTACTTGAAAGATAAATCATCCAGCGATATTTACAAGTTCTCTTCTTTTACCGATCGCCTTTTCGGCAACACTTCAATTGCTAGCAGACTTAGAATAGAAGATGCTCACCCAATTGATAAAAAACAGCTCAAAATTCAAGAACGCAATGGAGTTGCGATCGATCGCGTTTTCGGTTCCGTAGCCGTTGGCCCCTTTAACTACCAAGTCTGCACCGCCGGAGAATTTCGCACTAAAATACATCTCAAAAACTTTTCCTTAGCACAATTAGGCTTAATTGGCTTAGTTTTGCGAGACTTAAATGATGGTTGGTTTGGGATCGGTTTTGCTAAATCTCGCGGTTTGGGGACGGTGACAGTCAAATATAACGAAGCCGTAGTTCAATATCCCGGTTGTAAATTAGATCGAGATACTCGCCAAATTCAACAAATAGTCAAACCCGGTCGATGGGGACACGCTTTTTTGCTGGGTGCAGGAGAATTTTTAGATACTGAAGAAGCCGCAAATTATGGCTTTTCTAAACCCGATCGCGAACAAACCCCTATTGCTGCTGAACCGATGGATTTAGATTTTGGAGTGCAGCTAAAATGGCAAGGCGACGGTGAGACTGGTGTGCCCAATTTATTTAAATGTGCAGTTCAGGCTTGGAGTGAATTTTTAAGAGGGGCCGCAGCATGACAGGATATGTTGGTTTTAAACAAGTTTCATCATCAGCAGAACTTAAGAATTTGCTAGACAAATTAGCCACTGAGAAAAGTTATTATTTTGTGCGATCGCCCCACGCAGTCAGCGGCATTTGTATGAAATTGCCCGATGAGTTTTTCCCCGGTTTTGAAGGGCAAATGTTTAATGCCGATCGCGAATTGCGCTGGAAAAAGCAGGGAAGTGCATATCAAGCGTTAGTGCTGAGTCGAGTTGAAGCCGATTTAGAAGGATTTGAGCCGATCGATAAAGATTGCGAGTGGCAAATTTGCGCTCGCACGGCTTACTTTCACCCCCTTAACGAACCCAAATTCCCTAAAACTTTTGTCTATAAAGGAGAAAAGAATGAAAAGATTGTCTCTAACAATATTAGCATAGGTCAGCGATACTTTCAAGAAAAAAGAACTGCTACCGTTCATTTTGTCGCTCTCACAGTCAGGAGTATAAATGACTAATAATCCCCTGCCAAAACCCCGGCGTTCTACACCGCCGCCAAGTAGTCCAGTTTCTAATAATCCCGCTGAAACTGGAGAACCTAAACCTTATGAATTAATTAGTTTCCCCAAGGAACGACCGCCAAAAAAGCCTCCGGCCGGACATCACCAATATTTGGGCGATCGCCTGCACGGAACTTTGTTTCTAACTTTGAAAGTTCAGACTACTTTGCACGTCTCTACAGGGGTAGTTGTCATGGGTAGCGACATAGGCAGTCGCGTGCCTTTAATCAAAACAATGGTTCAAAATATTGACCAAAAGTTATCAATTCAAGGCAGTTCTCTCAAAGGCTGCATCCGGTCAGCATACGAAGCCATTACTAACAGCACCTTAGCAGTAATTACATCCAGATACAGAGATAAAATTCCGCAAGAACGCTTGCCATGTAAAAATAAACAAGAACTCTGTCCGGCAAGTCAAGTATTCGGTGCCTTAGATTGGCAAGGGCTAATTGAATTCAGCGATGCTAAATGCCAAAATACGGGCTTTGCTACGGGATTTATGCCATCTTTATATCGTCCCCGCCCCGATCAAAGACGAGCATATTTTGACGCAAGAGGCAACGTAGCAGGGCGCAAATTTTACTATCACACAATTCGGGCGATCGACAAAGGTCAAAATCAAGGAATTACCGTTCAGCAAGCGGCTAAAGAGTATACTTTCAAAACACAGATACAATTCAAAAACTTAACAGCAGCAGAGTTAGGAACGCTTTTGATTGTGTTGGGACAAGATCCAAAATATGCGATCGCCCTCAAGGTAGGCGGCGGGAAGCCGATCGGCATGGGAACGATGACTGTGGAGGTAACAGCAGCAAAGGTTTTGCAGAACAAGGGAGATTTGCGCGATCGCTATTCCTCCTACAAGCCTCCCGAATCTGACAGCATGGCTGGCACAAAATTGCAACAATTTATGCAAAAAAATATTCAAGCTGCTCATTCTAGCTTAGTGCAAGCAACTCAATTGCAACAACTAGCTGAAGTGTTGAAATATCCGACCGATCGCGAACCTCCAACAGGAATGTATTAAAGATGTCGAATACTGAATTAGTGAGAGAATCTTTGACGGAAAACCAGTGGGGAATTGCCCACGCGATCGCTCAAACTCTAGTTAAAGAACAAACCGATGTAAATGAATTGGGAAAGGCGATCGCCTATCTCCGCAATGCAGTTAATCAAAATCAAGCTGATGCCAATTCCCGGTTTTTCAAGTATCTTAAAACCCTAGTCGGTAATGGCAGACAAATCGGACACAGTGGCAAAACCACAGATTATTACCGCAGCATCGACAAAGCTTGTAGCGATTGTCTCAAAGGATTTCAAGGGGATGCTAGCACTTTGCTGCAAATTTTAGGTTGGGCATCTCGTTTGATGCGTTACTACAAAGAAGCGGGGCCGATTGGAGAAGTTGTGGCCCCAGTTGTAGAGTCAGCGAGACAAGTTGAAATTGCTAAGGCGATCGGCAGTCATGAGTTTGCAGTGGGTCAAATTGTCGAAGCAAAAGTTACTGCTGTAAAAGGAAACAAGGTGACATATGAAATTCTGGGAACTATCAGGCTAACTGAAAAAGAACCGAAAAAAGCCCAATCTATTTCTGAAGGACAAACGGTTAAGGTTGAAATTTTAGACCTTAAGGAGGATGGCAGTCCCAAAAAGGTAAAATACTCTGAGTGATAATTTTTTACCATACCGAGCGTGTTCAGAGTGTAATATATAGTGTAATATGAAAAGTAAGGCTCACATTTTAAACTGTGAGCCTTGTTTGTAAAATTTGATACTTTTTGGGAGCGAGCGACCTATGTACAGACTCAAAAAACCGGACTTACCTGAACCAACTCTTCAAGCCTCAGCTAGAGCAACTGAATCAATTCTTCAACCATCAGCTAGATCGTTTTTAAAGACAAGCGAGGAAGTAATGACAAAATACCCTGGTGACGAGCCGGAGCAGAATCTACGCCAGTCGGTTTTTACGGATCAGTTCAAAAAAGACCTGAAGTATTGGCAGAAGAAAGATCCCGAAAAGTTAAAGCGTATCCGCAAGTTAATTGAGGATATCCAGCATCATCCATTTGAGGGGATTGGAAAACCAGAGCATCTTAAGTATATGGGCGCTGATGTGTGGTCTCGTCGTATCAACGACAAGCATCGTATCGTTTATTTCGTCAGCCCTGACCAAATTGATTTTCTGCAAGCTCGATTTCATTACACAAACAACTAAAAACTGAACCTGTGATGCAAGCACAAAGCTTGTTGTAGATTCTACTCTCCTGGAGTCAGTAGCAATCACGCTCCAGGAGACACCTCTAGTAGCCCGTAAAGCCTACATAGTATTTTGACTTCACTCGCTTTAATGGAGGTCATGGAATTACTAGGAAACTTAGGAAATGTTAACCTACAAAACTTACAAACAGGCTCAATCCAATCTAGATCAACTCTGCAACCAAGTTGTTGAGAGCCAGAATGTGGTTATTCTCGAAAGAGAGGATGGTAAGAACGTTGCGCTCATTGCTGCTGATGAGTTAAGCAGCATGGAAGAAACTATCTACTTACTTAGCTCACCTGCTAATGCAGCTTGTCTATATGCTGCCTTAGACCAAGCTAAAGCTCGCACTGTTAAACCTCAAACCATTGATGAACTGTTTGAGGAGTTGGAAAGCGATAGTCATGACTTTGCAGTTGGTGAAATTTTGGAGGCCAAGGTAACACGCATAAAAGGGAATAAAGTGACTTATGAAATTTTGGGGAGTGTCAAAATCACAAAGAATGAACCCAAAAAAGCTAGAGATATTTCTGAAGGACAAACAGTTAAGGTTGAGATTGTTGATATTGCAGAAGACGGCACCATCAACAAGGTTAAATGTGTAAGCTGAAACAACGATATCTACAAGTAATAGCTGTCTAATGGTTGATATCAGAACAAAGCCTTTTAGTGTATTACGAGAGCGGATGACGCCAGAGTGAAGGGCAAAGATTGAAACGCGAGTTCAACTCGCCTTACTCCATCTTACCCTTTTGGAACTTCAAAAGTCGTTGGGGTACACAGAGGAAGATATAGAAAAAGACATCAACGCTGTTGATTCTACTTTTTCTGATTTGGAGAACCTAGATGCTCTTCAAGTATCTGCCCTCTCTCGCTACATCCAAGCTATTGGTGGGAGTCTAAAATTAGTAGCTAGTTTTCCTGACAAGGAAATCGTTCTTGCTCAGTTCGAGTAAGTAATACTCAATAGTATCGACAACAAAAAAGAGTTCGGGAGATTATCATCATCCGGCTCTTTTTTGCAGAGAAGGGCTTGACTTTTATCAAAATGACAGCTATTCTTTAGAAGACTGGAGAGTGAAAATTTTCCAAAGACTTCAACAAGTCTTTCAACTTACCCCGCAAGGGGATGGAAACACGCCTCTAGTATGGTGATTGAACAGTTGATTCAGTTTTCACCTCTTCCCCGCAAGGGGACTTTAATCGATCGACCTAATTGCTTCCCACACTTTTTCAGACGCGCGATCGCCCTTTCCGAATCCATTCCGTCAAGGGCGATCGCAATTTTTTATGTTTTATATTGATAAGAATTCCAAATATTAGGCAACCGACACAATGGAAGTGTCTGGCTAAATAAATAATTGCCGATCGCACCCCCACTCCCATCCGCTCCCCGTCATCCCCCGATTTGTGGCATTCTATATCTGAAAACCTCACAAAACACCGCATGAAGGAGGGCAGCAAGTACCAGTCGCTCTTAGATTATCTGCGCGAAAATCGCCATCTCGACGAAGTAACCCTCAACTTCGCCGAAATAGAGGCATTGCTAAACGACGCACTCCCCCCTTCCGCACGCACTCAGCAAGCTTGGTGGAGCAACCGCAAAAAGGGCGCTCTGCAAGCTACCGCTTGGATGGAGGCAGGATATCGGGTGGAAACTGTCGATCTGGACTCACAACGGGTAACTTTTCGCAAGTTAATTCCGAAAATTCAGGTTCGGCAGGCGGGCGATGGCGTGCAGTGGAATGGCGAACTCATCAAGGCTTTGCGTCTCCATATGGGGTTGACACAAGCAAAATTTGCACAACACATAGGCGTGCGACAGGCTACAGTCAGCGATTGGGAGAACGGGCAATTGCCTGCTCGTTCCACATCAAAACATTTGGATTTGATAGCCGAGATGGCAGGATTCAAATACAGAGAGGAATCTGAAAATTCGGATTAGACTATTGACATATTAAAGGTAGACGTATATATTGTCAATATGGCAGTTTAGATAGGCGATCGTCAAGTGCGATCGCGCCAAAAAACAAAGCCCCCAAAAACAAAAGCCAGCGCCGCAAATTGGGCACTGGCCGATTCAAAATTAAAAAATCACCTCTATGATACACCATTCTTTCACGCCTCGCCCGATTACGGAGCGAGAAAAACGAATCATTCAGCTTTACGCGGACTGTCAACTGGCGATGACTCCGCAGCAATTCTACGCAAAATGGGATGTCCCGCAAGAAGCTCTAGCTCTCATTTGCTGTCGATCGCTTTCTACTGTGCGTCGCTGGTTTACCAGGGGAGGCAAGCACCGCCATCCCCAACTGCACGACTTGCGTCACCTCGCCTTGATGAATTTTCTGTTAGAGCATTTTGAAGCGATTCCCCCAGAACTTCGGCAACAACTTTGCTTAGCCAATTCGTAATCTTGCATTTTTTCCCAGCCACCTGACCAAGTAGGTGGCTTTAATTTAGCCCGCTATAATTAAGCTGAAACATTTGTTGGGGATCTCGATATGCCTTTCAGTGCTTATAAAACGATCGCTGCCGTTCTCAAAGAATTTACAATCACTTATATTGAAGCAAATTTTATTGTTGAAAGTGCATTTAATATTCCTGACTACTTTCGAGAAGATTTAGAAATTGTCAGGCAAGATAATGTCGTCAACAACTCAGAATACGCTATTTGTGAATACATCATTGTGCCGATTTTAAAAGAAGTTTGGAAGCAATATCGCAAAAACTTCATTTTGTGGAGCCACCAAGCCTTAAACTGCGATGCTAATCTTAACGGATTTCCTGAATATATTTTAGCTCAAAAATCTCCTTTAGGTAAATTGGTATTCGATCGACCTTATTTTGTAATTATAGAAGCCAAACAAGATGATTTTGAGGCTGGATGGGCGCAATGTTTAGCCGAAGCGATCGCAGCTCAACGGCTTAATGACAAACCCGAACAAGATGTATTCGGCATTGTTTCCAACGGCAAATTATGGCAGTTTGGCAAACTCAAAACTAATGTTTTTACTCTCAACCAAAAATCTTATTTAATAGACGATTTAGACAAACTTTTTGCTGCCATAAATTATGTATTTCAACAGTGCGAATTACTGAGCAATTCAGATAAGTTGCAGTCATGATTGACAACAATAAGCGCTCGTTTACAGAAAATCACTTGACTTCGATCGATTAAAGGCTAGACTGATCTAAGCTTTACCATAAAATTTTATCCCCGTTCATGAACATCGCTTATCTAGTCAACCAATATCCCAAAGTCAGCCACAGCTTTGTCCGCAGAGAAGTCCTAGCAGTCGAAAATTGCGGCATGAAAGTCGCACGTTTTTCGATCCGATCCTGCGAGTCAGAACTCGTTGATGAGGCCGACAAACTAGAGCAAGAATTGACTAAAGTAATCTTAGGAGTTGGTGTACAGGGGTTAGCGTGGGGTTTGCTCCGCGTTGTCGCAACTAGACCCATTCGATTCATCGAAGCTGTGCGGTTAATGTTCAAAGTTGGCTGGCACTCGGAACGGGGGATTTTGCTGCATCTAGCTTATTTAGCAGAAGCTTGCATTCTTTTAAATTGGTTTGCAGAATCCGGTACAGCACACGTTCACGCTCATTTCGGGACAAATTCCACAACAGTCGCAATGCTGTGCCGCGTGCTTGGCGGCCCCACTTACAGTTTCACCGTTCACGGCCCTGAAGAATTTGATAAAGCGACACTTCTTTCCTTAGACGAAAAAATTAAGCGATCGACCTTTGTAGCAGCAGTTAGTTCCTTCGGTAAAAGTCAGCTTTTTCGGTGGTGCGATCGCACTTTTTGGTCAAAAATTCACGTCATACACTGCGGCGTAGATGCCGCATTTTTAGCTGCACCCTACGTCCCCATACCCGCAGCACCCCGCTTAGCTTGCGTTGGGCGGCTCAGCGAACAAAAAGGTCATTTGTTATTGCTAGAAGCTGCTAACTTGCTAGCCGTTCAAGGCTTAGAGTTTAAGTTGGTACTCGTAGGAGACGGGCCGCTGCGATCGGATATTGAAAAGCAGATTCTGCAACTCGGCCTGCAAAACCATATAGAAATTACTGGCTGGGCCAGTGGCGATCGAGTTCAGCAAGAGATTTTAGCTTCACGGGCAATGGTATTGCCGAGTTTTGCTGAAGGTTTGCCCGTCGTAATTATGGAAGCCCTCGCTCTCAATCGGCCCGTAATTAGCACCTATGTTGCTGGCATCCCGGAGCTCGTAGAACCCGGTGTTTGCGGTTGGTTAGTTCCTCCCGGTTCCGCAGAAGCATTAGCCGTAGCGATGCGCGCGGTATTGGAAGCACCTCTAGAAAAACTAGAACAAATGGGGAAAACAGGAGCAGAACGGGTTGCTCAACAACACAATGTTGATTTAGAGGCAAAGAAATTAGTGGCGCTGTTTGAGAGTGCTTGAGAATGGTGCAAAACCTATTGATTAACTGACATCTTGCACCATTATTAATAAGTCTTTCAAGGGCGGGCAGGATGCCCAACCCCTACTCCCCACAGGAAAATTAATTGTTTGTGGAACAGGCAAGATGCCTGTTCCTTTAATTAAGCTGTAATTCTTTGTGGAACAGGCATCTTGCCTGTTCCTTTAATTAAAGCAACCTATTTACAAACTTTTTAAGGAATAGGGACAGACCGCAACAACTTGTCAACAATCGTCTTAGCCCTCCTTCCCCCCGCCGGAATCAACCGGTGAGATAGTACGTGCGGTGCCAAATCCTTCACATCATCCGGGGTAGCAAAATCCCGCCCCGAAATAAACGCCAAAGCCTGGGATGCCCGGTGCAAAGCCACCGCACCCCGGGGACTCACCCCCAGAGTAATCTCCTCATCCTCGCGCGTCGATCGCACCAAATCTACAATATACTGTTTCAAAGAGCCTTCCACCTTCACAGCAGCGCACAAACGGCGCAATTCCTGCACTTCTTCCAAAGAAATACAAGGCTGCAAATCTTCAACAGCCAAACTATCAGAAAGCCGTTCCAACATTTGCAACTCTTCCAACGCAGCGGGATAGCCCAAAGTCAAAGACAAAGTAAACCGATCCATTTGCGCTTCCGGTAGCGGAAAAGTGCCTTGATATTCGATCGGGTTCTGAGTCGCAATCACAAAAAACGGCGCGGGAACATTCCGAGAAACTCCATCTACTGTCACCTGCTTTTCTTCCATCACTTCCAGCAAAGCTGACTGAGTTCGCGGCGTCGCCCGATTGATTTCATCGGCAAGCAAAACATTAGCAAAAACTGGCCCGGGCAAAAACTCAAACTCTCCGCTGCGCGGATTCCAAATATTAGTACCGGTGATATCCGTCGGCAACAAATCGGGAGTGCACTGAATCCGCTGAAACTTCCCATCGATCGATCGCGCCAAAGACTTCGCCAGCAGCGTTTTTCCCACACCCGGCACGTCTTCCAGCAGCGCGTGCCCACCCGAAAGCACGGCTACCAGCACCAAGCGAATAGCATCCGCTTTGCCCACCATAGTTTTGCCTAGATTTTGTTTGAGTCGCTCAATATGTTGTCTCATATCCCTGATTACTAAGTGCTAATTGCTAATTGTGGATCAAACATCAAATGACCAAAATCTTGAGTCTTTGCCTTGCGAACTTCGTATTCGTAAAACTACAATTGATTCTGACTCATCTTCCACCATTTTTTAAACCTATGACGCTGTTCTAGATCACATAATTATTAGACTTTAGCAGTTAAGAGGCTTCTAGCAATATCGCAATCTGCCTGAATTTGAGTTTTGAGAGCATCCAGAGAAGCGAATTTTTGTTCGGGTCGCAAAAACTCTACCAAACTCGCGCTCAAGGTTTGACCGTACAAATCCCCAGACCAATCTAACAGATGAACTTCCACAGTGGGTTGCAGCCCGTCTACCGTCGGGCGACAGCCAACATTCATCACCCCATTGACAAAAGATAAATTTGATGATACTGCGGGGATTAGAGATTTGGCATTTTCCTGCTGATAGGAAGAACTTCCATCTTTCATCTTTTCCCATCCATGCTTTACCGAGACTCGCACCGCGTACACGCCAAAACGTGGCAAAAATTTTTCCGGCGGCAGTTCGATATTAGCAGTAGGAAATCCGATCGTCCTGCCCAGCCGCTGTCCGCCAACCACAGTCCCGACTAAACTGTAAGGTCGGCCCAGCAACTGATTCGCTCTTGTAAGGTCGCCGGATGCCAGACCTTCGCGGATTGCAGAACTGCTGATCCGATCGCCCTCACCGCAATTGTGCAGCGGTGCAAGAGCAACATCAATACCGTAACCGGCGGCGATCGACTGTAAATCTACAGCCGTCCCAGCGCGTCCCCGTCCAAACCGAAAATCAACCCCCACACTAATTCGACTCGCTTTTAGTTGCCGCACCAAAATTTCCTCGACAAACTCACAAGCAGTCAAAGCCGCCAATTCTCGATCGAACGGCAGCAGCACAAGTTGCTCGACGCCCATTGCTGCGAGCAATTCTACCTTTTCTGCCAGAGGTGTTAGCAGTTTTTTCGGTTGACCCGTAAAAAATTCTTGCGGGTGCGGATCAAATGTCAGCACAGTGCTGTAAAGTCGATCGACCCCATCAGAATCGATCCCAGAGAGGCTGTTGCCGTCGGCCTTAAGGCTTATCAAACCATCGAAATTATGACTGCTGCCGGCTCGATCGGGCGGTGCTGCTGAGTCATTTTCGCAGGTCGCCGGATGTTCTGTTTCCCAATTTTGATCTTTGCCAGCGTTGGAGCGCAAGTTTTGCCCCGACGCAATAACCGTCGCAGAATTTTGCCCAGGCGATCGATTTAAAATTGGCTGCACGACTTGTCGATGCCCTAGGTGCAAACCATCAAAGTTTCCCAAGGCAACAGAAGTTGGAGTCAGAGCAGCGGTACAAGAAGAAGTTACCCACACGCTTAAAATTTTGACATACTTAGCCAGATTGCGATCGCCAGTCGATGTTAGATGTTAGATGTTAGATTTTAGATTTTACTCCACAGATAAATCTGGAAGGTTGAACTTTGGTCTAAACTTTTTGGTTTTCCACGACAGGAGTACGTGGCACGGTATCCGTCTTTGACTGAGGTCAATCGATTTTAGATTTTAGATTTTAGATTTTCGATTGAAGCATTGACCCCACGGATAAATTCGGGGGGCAAGTTTCATGGGATACAGGTTTTTTATTTCACCGGTCCTGAGTCTGCTTTCGGAATGAATCCGGGGGCTTGTATCCTGGATGCTTTCGGTCAGCCCTCGCTTAAATGTCAGATTTCACTGATCGAGATTTCAGAACCATCTGACAATCTCAAATCCATCAGACAGACACTTGAGGCGCTTGCACCGACGCTTCAGACAAATCGTTATCAGGAGGCAGCAATTGTAACGACAAACCTTCCCGCGCCATCAAACTATTCGGGAACCTTTGAGCCACTTCTTCTCCCACCCTGTCTAAAAACTCGTCATTGTGCAGCGGGTCGTGGTGAAAAATCACCAACTTTTTGACATTAGCAGCCTTTGCCACCTTCACCGCTTCCTGCCAAGTCGAATGTCCCCAGCCGACCTTGCTGCTCTTCGGGGCATAATACTCCTCATCGGTATAAGTAGCGTCGTAGATCAGCACATCAGCATCCTGAGCTAAATACAGCACATTTTCGTCTAAACGATCGGGAAAATGTTCAGTATCAGTCACGTAAGCAGCCGAATACCCCCGCCAGTTTACGCGGTAGCCTATAGCTTCGCCCGGATGGTTGAGCAAAGCAGTTTCCACCTTAATCTCTCCGATTTCCAGCGGTTTGCCCACTTCTATATCGTTAAATTTCAGGTCTGCCCCCATAATTTGCAGGGGTACCGGAAAATTGGGGTGCAGCATCTGGTCGTGGAGGCGCTGCTGGATAGTAGCCTTATTAGGAGCAATAGCCCCATAGATGTGAAAGCAGTTCCCCGGAATAAAAGCTGGGACAAAAAATGGGAATCCTTGAATGTGATCCCAGTGAGAGTGAGTAAAAAACATATGAGCTTTTACGGGCATCTGGGACAGGAGAGTTTGTCCCAAAACCCGCAATCCAGTACCGCCATCGAAAATTAGGCGACTGTCACCCACTCGCATTTCTACACAGGGCGTGTTGCCCCCGTAACGTACTGTTTCTGCCCCGGGAGACGCTATGCTACCTCTAACGCCCCAGAAGTGAACCGTGAATTGGTTGTGCATACTAGACATGGGTTTTCTTGCAAGATTGTTCCGGCGAGTTATCGATAAGGTGTTTACATATTACTAAGGGCTTGTGCGATCAAACCCAAGCTCTTTGACGGTCGAGTTCCCCACTTGTTGGAAGTGCCAAGAGTCTCGCTCATCGCGAGAATGCAAAACTGTTGGGCTTGACAACTGAGCAATAAATTACAAGGTAGACTAATCAAGTCTCGATCGTAACTATTCTTTTCCTCTCTTCACTAGCCTAACCTCCGCAGACACACTTTGGGGCAGCAGTTCTGTCTGAGTTTGGTCAAAAGCCGCTGTTTGTTCCAGCCTCCGCATTTGCCGAACCTGATCGCGCGGTTGCTTGTTTGCCCTGCTGCTTTACGGGTTGGAACGCGGATGATGGCTTTCCTGCTATCTAGTCCGGTTTAGCGACCATAATATGCAGGTGTCGGGGCTGTTTTGCGCCGATATCTGGCTGATGTTGCCGATCGGGCCTAAAGGCGCCTCTACAAGAATGACGGTTAATTTACCCGACTTGAGATGGTTCCGCCATTTAACCCCTGCCCATGAGCATCAGGGACTCCTTTTTAGCAGAACCCGGTTTAATTAACTCAACTCCCATTAATTCCAAAATCTTAGCAGTTTAGGAATGCTTCTGCTATTAATTATCAAGCAATACTGTCTGGATTGTCTGCCCGCCCAGAGGCGGCGGTTCGTCCAGCTAGCGGTCAAGCTGAACCCAGCCTCATCAGACACCGGGGTAGCAGCGACATCCCCAGCCAGCGGGCAAAAGGCTAAATTTTCGTCGTGCATTTCTTGGCGGACGAATTGAATCACCAAATTATTGGGTCTGAAGCCCCTTCTTCAGTGGCCGGTTTTTTCTTCGCCTTTTTAATATAAAATCTAAATATTTCTTAATAGATTGTCCTGCTTTTTGCTGTACTATAAATTATAGGAGGATTCAGCAATGTTTGGTTGTCAACAAAATCTAATTCGAGCTGATTCAAGCATTCAAGCGATTCTTGAATATCTGTGTTCCGAGTCGGCAAAGCTTACTAATTGCGGTATCTATTATTCTCGCCAAATATACTTTAAAACTGGCAAGATTCCGAACCGGGCTAAGCTACATAAAGTCTTGGGAACTGAAGATAGAAACCTGCACTATCAAGCGTTCTATTCAGATACAGCTCAGCAAATTCTGACAGGGGTAGCAGAGTCTTTTAAGTCTTTTATGGGCTTACTCAGAGGAATCAAAAATGGAACGGTTACGCAACACCCTAAATTGCCGGGATACCGTAAAGGTGGAATGGCACTTGTAACGTTTACAGGAAGATCCGTAAAACTTAAGAATGGGATGCTGCGATTTCCTCTGGGAAGCAAGGTTAAAGCGTGGTTCGGGTTAGATGCGTTTTTCCTACCAATGCCATCTAATCTAGATTTTACAACAATTCGAGAGTATCGCATTCTTCCCCGGAATGGCTGTTTCTACTTGGAATTGATTTACAAAACAGAGGATGTCCAAGCGAATGTAGACCCTGCCAAATGCTTAGCAATTGACCACGGAATAGACAACTGGCTAACCTGCTTGAGCAATATCGGCACAAGTTTTATCGTTGACGGCAAACATCTCAAGTCCCTCAATCAAGGATATAACAAACGGGTTGCTTTTCTCATGAAAGGGAAAGCCAACGGCTACTGGTCTAAAAGATTGGCAGGCTTAACTGAAAAACGTAATCGCCAAATGCGAGATGCCGTCAACAAAGCAGCAAGAAAAGTAATTCAGCACTGCTTAGACAACCAAATCGGTCCAGTTATTTTTGGTTGGAACAAAGGACAAAAAGAGTCTGTCAATATGGGAAGCAAAACTCATCAAAAGTTTGTGCAAATCCCTACGGGCAGACTGAAAGATAGAATAGCTCAACTGTGCGAGCAATACGGTTTAAGGTTTGTTGAAGCTGAAGAATCCTATTCTTCCAAAGCTTCGTTTGTCGATAATGACTTGCTACCTAAATTTGGCGAAAAACCCGAAGGGTGGCTTCCTAGTGGCAAACGAATTAAGCGCGGTTTGTACAGAACGGCTCAAGGTTGGCTAATCAATGCAGATTGTAATGGTTGTGCAAATATTGCTAGAAAAGTAGCGATAATGCTTGGACTAGATCTAAGTGGAATCGGTAGAGGTGCTTTGGCATCGCCTTTAAGACTCAAATTGCTGTCTTAAGAATCCCCGCGCTGGTCTGCCGGGGAGTGTCAATCAAAATTCCCCTATTTTCGGAAATTAAAAAATTTCGAGTTTTTGCCATCATGCCAACTCCGATCGCCATTCTGTCTCAAGAGTGATGCAGAAATATTCCCTGTTAACCTGTGGTGCTTTTCTCAACTATCTTCTATAGCCCTATTTTTGGTAAGGATTTCTCGGAATTTGGCGCAGTTGCGGTACTGGCCACGGGTTTGAATTTCGGGTATCATAGAGTCTTAGACTCTTGTTTACCGAGAATCTAAATCAGTGCTAAAAAAGCCTGGATAACTTTAAGTTATTTTTCAAAGAAGTCAGTATGAATCAAGTTAAAAAAACTACAACCAAGCTGAATAGATCGCCTGTGAAAGTGTCCGATCGCACTTTGGAACTCGGTAATCTCCCCTTGAGCGACCTGTCTATAGAAATGACGGATGGCCAAGCTTTGAGGAAATTTAGTTCGGACGATCCGCCGGGAACCCCAACAGCCACAGGCCGGACTGCCGAAACAATGCGCCGGGGGACAGATGGCAAGAGCGAGTGGGCCCGATCGCCTGTGGTTTCTACTGCGTTTCTCAAGTGGCTGCTAGAGAGTTTGACTCGATCGAAAGGTTGGCTGGCAGTTGTCACCCTGGCAGCAGTTTGGGGGTGGTGGAACAGTCAGTTACTGTTTTCCACAGGCCTGGGGATAGCAGCGATGATGCTGGTTTACCGAGGGCAGTCGTGGGACTGGCAATTGCTGCGAGCAAAAGGCGAGCAATTTTGGGAGGGCCCGAACCGGCGGTTCGTTTTAGCCGTCGGCACCGGCGGCATTGCTACCTTGGGCGCTTACATGAGTTTGGCGATTTGGGCTGACTCAAGCAGCCACTGGATGGCTTTGAGCCTAATTTTGCAGAATTTGGGCACGATCGCGATTCCCTGGCTGTTGCTGCGGCAAGGGTTGAGTCTGGGGGCCGCAAAAGATGAAGTGGTGCTCGATCGCATCTTGGCGGATTTGACTGATGCTGACCCCGTGAAGCGTTTGATTGCAGTGCGGCAAATGACCGATTTGGTGAATCAGGGTGGGTTTGGCCCTCTGAGCTCTGTCAAAAGTTCGTTAGCGAAGCCCTCGCAGAGGATCGCCCGTTCCCGCGCTGCCGAGTGCTTTCGCCTGATGCTGAGTCGGGAACCAGAAGCTTTAGTCCGCAATGCCCTTCTCGAAGGTTTGCAGACTTGGGACGCTACTTATGGCTTTGTTGCTTCGGACAAATTATCTAAACTTATCTAAAGCTATCTTTAGATAATCCGAGTTTACTTCCTACGCTATTGGGCCCAACGTAGTGGAGGGAGTCGGCTATCCCCCTGGCTGCCGAGGGTTAAGAGTTCAAAATATTAACGCTTGCATTCCAACAATTGCGATCGATATATCTACCACAACCAGGACAATAATAAGTCCGAACGCCCAGTGGCATATCTTTTTTATTCCCACAATTTGAGCTTGTTTTAGAACATCGAGTAAACGCATCTTTCAAGTCAATCAAAGCATTTTGGTAGACTCGGCTAGACAACCGATTTATCTAAGCGAATTCAGATTGCTTCTTGAGGTAGTTGGTGAGAACTTTTTTGACTTCCTTGATCGCCTTCGAGTCCGAAAGCTTGCCCTCACTATAAATCAGGGTTCGCAAGAACCCGAAATTAAACACAACCTGCCTCCATGCTTCGTGTTTTGCCCTCAAAGTCGCTTCGTTGTTATTCAATTTTAGCGATCGTTTGACGGCAAACATAGTTAAACTTACTTTGACTTTTTTACTTGGTGAGGTATATGGGACTCTGAACAAGGATCTATATCCTCTACAATATTCTTAACTTTTGCTTGATATTTCCGTAATCCGTAGAGGCGGGAAGAAAAGCCGTCGATGATCGACAGTAAATCTTGAGTCAATTCTTCCTGCGGTGAAAGGGTTTCGGCGTTGGCGACGATAATCGTTCCGCCATTCCACTGTAGAATTTGCTCGACCAATTCAAATCCAAATCGGCACAGTCGATCTTTGTGAGCCACGTATAGCATCTTGACTTCGCCCTGTATCGCCCATTGTATGATTTGCAGGAATTTGGGACGATTGAAGTTCAGTCCTCCCCCAATCTCTTGAATCGAGTCAGTGATGGAGACACCTTGCGCCAAGCAAAATTGTTCCATAGCCTGTGTCTGGCGAAGTAACTCTGGTTTTTGTCCAGCGCATGAGACGCGGCAGTAGACGATAACTCGGTTTGGTGTTTTACCTGTTTTCAGATTTCGGGCGATACTAAGGTGACTATCTGTATAAAGACGTTGGTTGCCTAGTGTCCTATTGGGGACTAACTTGCCTTCACTTTCCCAACGCCGTAAGGTAGAAGACGAAACTCCAACTAATTTTCCAAATTCTGCCACTTTCCACATAGAAATTCCTCTTAAGGATTAACTATGGATAAGTTTAGCGAACTATGGGGTGATTTAGTTCAAGTCTAAAATCCAAAAATCAAGTCATCGACTACTAGCTGACCGTCAAAAGCGTAAAAAGTAATTCGATGAATATTCGGAGCTTTTACGCGCAGGGGAGCCCTAGGGGCGATCGGAGAATTAGACCCGATCAGATTGGGCGCCGGCATTTCATCCTGAACAATTGGGTTGCCGTCAATATCACAAGCAGATAAAACAGTTCGTCGCGAACTGGTGACAAGTCCTGACACCCAGCGAACTGGATACTTAAAAATTACTTCTATCAGTCCGCTTTTGGGGGCTCCCATTAACACTGTTGCCCCTGAACCCGTGAAAAATGCTGGGTTTGAAGGTTGGATGGCGACGGCATTACTAAAAGTCACCCCCCAATGTGCAAACTGGTGTTCTACTACTTCAAAGCATTTCAAGTCTTCTAAAGCTACGCGGACGATCGCAGGTACCGTGGCGCGCGATCGCACATCTGAGCCTGCGCCCGATCGTTCTGGAGTAGCGACAAAAGACTTTTTGCCGTTTAAATCCATGCTTCGACAGGCTGTGTCAAATTCTGCCAACCCGTCCGATTGAAGACTTTTCGCATCAACCATAAAACCCTCGCGATCCCTTTTTCTGAGCAGTTGCATTTTAGTAGACCTCCCTGAGATTAGTTGTTTCTTGTGTTTTGGAATTGATAACGGCGAGGCCAGTGATTGCCAAACCTGCAATTAGGAATCGAAACCCCATCGCCCGCCCTCCAACAAAGACTTTCGACCTCAAAAGCCACTGCTCCGCAAAATATCGTGATTAATAATTCGTGATTGGCGAGCCTCAGCCAACCTGCCGCCTGCCTGAAAGCGAGTTCTAATACTCCTGCTTTCCGAGCGCCTGCTTTCGGGGCTGGCGAACAGACTCTATTTTGTTGAGGGGTCTTACCCATCATTTTGCTATTATCTCCGATCGGCGCTAGTTTGCAAGGGTAAGGATAACTACACAGCCGAATTGCCCAAATCGCAAAAGTTACTTGCTGTCTGTAGTTTCACGCTTCACCTGTACTAAAATAGATTTAAATCATTACTCAATCTTTACAAAAACGCCACCAGCTTTGCAAGTTTTTTAAACAGAGACGGGGCGACGGAAAAGAATCTAAAATATAACAGCGATTGAGGTTAGTTTATGCTTGTACCCCTCGGCTTCGGTCAGCGATCAATAGTTACTTCTCTCGGCAGAATGGTCTACTACACTGCTGAAAAAATGCCTTGGATGGGGTTGCCGACCTCAACTTCGGAAAATAAGCCAAACTTAGTATTTTTTCACGGTTTTGGTGGCGGGTCGAGTGCCTACGAATGGTCGAAAGTTTATCCGGCTTTTGCGACCGAATATCGAATTTTAGCACCTGATTTAATCGGTTGGGGGCGATCGGAACATCCGGCAAGAAATTATCAGGTTGAAGATTATATCACAACTTTGATCGAATTTCTAGAAAAAACTTGCGGCAGTCCGACAGATGTGATTGCTTCTTCACTAACGGGGGCGATCGCGATTCGAGCTGCGATCGCACGGCCGGATCTCTTCAAATCCCTAATTTTGACCATACCCAGCGGTTTGTCGGACTTCGGACAAGATTACGGCAGCAGTTTCTTCGCTAAGCTAGTCAACACGCCGATTTTAGACAAATTGCTATACAGTACCGGAATCGCCACAGACGGCGGCATCCGTAGCTTCCTAGAACAACGCCAATTTGCCGATTCGCGTCGCGTTTACCAAGAAATTGTTGATGCTTACCTCGAATCTGCTTTGGAACCAAATGCAGAATATGCAGCCCTGTCTTTTGTGCGGGGAGATTTGTGCTTTGATTTGTCGCTGTACATCACTCAGCTAACAACGCCGACAGCGATTATTTGGGGAGAAAAATCGCAGTTTACCGGGCCCGATATCGGCCAGCGGTTGGCAAATCTCAACCCCGACGCAATCAAAGTTTTTCAACCTCTGGAAAACGTAGGTTTGACTCCGCAGTTAGAAATTCCCGCTGTCACGATTGGCTTAATTCGGCAATACTTAAAATTGCTTTCCCAAGGGTGAAGAAGGAAGAAGGAAGAAGGAAGTTCGGCAACGGATTCTGTAACGGATGTAACGGATGTAACGGATGTAAAGGATAGAAGGAAGAAGGAAGAAGGAATATGAATTCCCTCTTCCTCATTAGCAATGACTAATGACTACTGACTACTGACTAATGACTACTGACTACTGACTAAGGAAGAAGGAAGAAGGAAGAAGGAAGAAGGAAGAAGGAATATGAATTCCCTCTTCCTCATTAGCAATGACTACTGACTACTGACTAATGACTACTGACTACTGACTAAGGAAGAAGGAAGAAGGAAGAAGGAAGAAGGAAG